>DAOLFJ010000126.1:0-12489 GCA_035326365.1 Saprospiraceae bacterium
CAACTTGTCAAAGATAAAGCGGAAGGCAAATATGATAGAGATCCGGCTGTGGTAGCATCAGATGATGACGATGATGATAATAATTTTAAATTTGAGTGGAAAACCAAAAATAAAAAGAAAATAAAGGGTGAATCTCGCACCACATCGCAATTTGTATTTGCAATCGGGCTTAATAATATGGTGACAGATGGCGACCTTTCTTCCATCGAAAACAATGCTATCCAGTTTAACAACTCTAGATTTTATGAATGGGGATTCACTTGGAAAACCCGAATAGTTCCCACATCTAATCTACTCCAACTAAAGTATGGTCTTTCATTTACTTACAATAATCTCAGACCAAAAGACAATCAATATTTTGTGACCAATGGAGATCAAACGACCTTAGCAACTCATCCATTTACCTTATCCAAAGAGCCGTATTTAAGGACGATAAATATGGTAGTACCTGTACACTTAGAGTTTGATTTTTCCAAAAAAAGAGTCATAGACGAAAAAACCATCCTTAAATCACAAAAAGGTGTGAGACTAGGTATCGGTGGATACACAGGTATCAATCTAAGCACAAAACAAAAATTAGAATACAAAAATGAAGCATTTACGTACGAAGAGACTATTAAGGGCGACTACAATACAAGTAACCTAGTGTATGGATTGAGTGGATATATAGGTTATAGAGACGTGAGTTTTTATGCAAAGTACGACCTAAATCCTATCTTTACAGACAATGTAATAGATCAGAATAATATATCATTTGGCGTCCGATTTGATTTTAATTAAGTAGTATTATCAATTTTTTAAATGCTCGGCCACATAAAACTTCATTTGGCCGAGCATTTATCATTTGGGTCTACTCCTTCCGCTTCATCTTAGGAAGATTTCTCACTACCATTTGCACTGTATCTCTCAGCTTCTCTTCGAATAGGATGAGTTTGTTCTTCTTCATATCCTTCAGAATGTCTTCATTATAATGTCTGATGGTAACGAGTTCGAGGTCATTATCTTGAATCATCTTAAATTCAGTACCCAGTTCTTTCTCGAATTTTTTGATCCTTTCAGGTATATTATTGACACACACAGAAAAACTGATGGCTGTATTGCGCATCATATTGACCTTGAGCCTATGCTTAGCGAGAAGCGCAAATATCATACTCAAGTGATGCTCTGCGACAAATGAAAAGTCATTGGTAGAGATGTGGAGTAGGGTCTGATCATGTTCGATGACGATGACGGGTGGATAACTCATCTCTTTCTCATCACTAATTACGGTCCCTTCACTAGATGGATCTAAAAATGGACGGACAAATAACGGTATCTGTTTGTTTTGGAGTGGTTTTATTGTCTTTGGGTGGATGACTTTGGCACCATAATAGGTCATCTCTATGGCTTCATTATAAGAAATCCTTGGCATCTTGATCACTTCGTCAAATATTCTTGGATCACCCGTCAGTACACCAGGTACATCCTTCCATATATGCATGCTATCCGCATCTAGACAATAAGATAGGATGGCAGCTGTGTAGTCAGACCCTTCTCGCCCGAGCGTTGTGGTGAAGTTTTCACTTGTCGTCCCTATGAAGCCTTGTGTCACGATATGGTTTGCTGATTCCAGCATAGGTATGATCTTGAGTTTGGCATTAGACTGTGTCGTATCCCATTGGATACGTGCATCTCTGTAGGTATTGTCCGTAAGGATGACATCTCGCACATCAAGCCACTTACTACTGATCTTGAGATGTTGAAGATAATGTATTAAAATTTTGGAAGACAATAATTCACCCATAGATACGATCTGATCGTATGTATAGTCATAGTCTTCATGCGGCGCTTCTTCTAGTACCCACTCTATCTCTACAAATGCATCATTGATATCATCCAAAACAACTTGAGAGACAGGAAATAGCTCTTGGATCAAGGCAACGTGGCTTGACTTTATATTCAAAAGCAAAGCTTCCGTTTGTCCATCTTGGGCATAAAAACTCTTTACTACTTCCTCTAGCGCATTAGTTGTTTTGCCCATAGCAGAGACCACTACGACTATTTTTTCGTCACTGTATTTCTGTAGTATTTGACCTACATTTTTGAATCCTTCGGAATCTTTGACCGAAGCACCACCAAATTTGAAAACTTTTATTTGCATAACACCCTGATATACTTAATTTTCTACTTATTTGAATAAATTATCCTTAAATTAACAAGGTAAAGATAAGTAGTTTTAATTTTTTTTACTTAATTTCGCTCCCTTTAATATCAAAAGTCACCAATGGAAAGTACATTGTCCAATGCTCTGTTACTACTCGTAGTAGGTATGAGTACCGTTTTTGTCATCTTATTTTTGGTCGTCACAGGCGGTAACCTACTCATAAAACTCATCAATAAAGTAGAAGTGGCTTCGCCAGAAGTACCATTTGCCAGAATCCAAACAGATACCATCGAACCAACCAAAGTGGCTATTATCGCAGCAACTGTAGAAGCTATCACCCAAGGAAAGGGTAGGGTAGATAAAATAGAGAAACTGTAAATATTTTAGGTTATAACCAAATTCCACAAATCAGTATTATGCAAAGAAAAGAAATCAAGTTGGCACTCATGTATCGAGACATGTGGCAGTCATCAGGTAAATATATGCCGAGGGTAGACCAATTAGTCCGTGTCGCTGAGCCTATCATTGAGATGGGTTGTTTCAGTAGGGTAGAGACTAATGGTGGCGGATTCGAACAAATAAACCTTCTCTATGGAGAAAACCCAAATATTTCCCTTCGACAATGGACAAAACCATTTAATGAAGCAGGTATTCAGACCCAAATGTTAGAACGTGGTCTGAATGGATTGCGCATGAATCCAATGCCAAAAGATGTCCGCCAACTAATGTTTAAAGTCAAAAAACTCCAAGGTACAGACATTTCTCGTTCGTTTGATGGACTCAATAATCCAGAGAATTTAGCACATTCATTCCAATATGCGCGCGAAGGTGGCATGATCGCTCAAGGTGCGCTGAGTATGACAGTCTCACCACTGCATACAATCGAGTATTTTGTCAATCTTGCAGAATCATTTATCGAACTAGGAGCCGAAGAGATTTGTCTCAAAGATATGGCAGGCATTGCGCGACCTGTATCTGTTGGCAAAATCATCAAAGGCATCAGAGAGCGACATCCCGATATCATTATCCAGTATCATGCCCACAGTACTCCCGGTTTTTCGGTAGCTTCGGCACTAGAAGCAGCTCGTAATGGTGTAGACATCATCGATGTAGGTATGGAACCATTGTCATGGGGAACAGGACACGCAGACTTATTGACCATTCACGCTATGTTGGTAGATGCTGGTTTTACGGTGCCAGATATCAATATGAAAGCGTATATGCAAGTCAGAACACTAACCCAGGAGTTTATTGATGATTTCTTAGGATATTACATTAGCCCAAAAAATCGAGAGATGAATTCCTTACTTATTGGTCCAGGACTTCCAGGCGGTATGATGGGCAGTCTAATGTCAGACCTAGAGCAGAACTTAGCAAGTCTAAATGCATGGTTTGAAAAAAATGGTAAATCCCCGATCACCCAAGATGAACTACTTGTCAAATTATTTGATGAGGTGCAGTATGTGCTGCCGAGGTTTGGGTATCCACCATTGGTGACACCATTCAGTCAATATGTAAAAAATGTGGCTTTGATGAATGTAGTTCAGATGGAAAAAGGTAAAGAAAGGTGGTCAATGTTAGATGAGAATACTTGGAATATGCTGCTAGGTCAGCAAGGGCAACTATTAGGACCTATAGATCAAGAAATAGTTGATTTGGCAAATAAACAAGGTAGAACATTTTTCAAAGGTGATCCACAATCTCTTTATCCTGACCAACTAGATATGTATCGTCAGAAAATGAAAGAAAAAGGATGGGAGACGGGTCAAGATGATGAAGAATTACTTGAATACGCGATGCATCCTACTCAGTATGAAGCATATAAATCAGGTGATGCCAAATCCAAATTCCTAGAAGATTTGGCCAAAAAACGTACACCAGTCCAATCTGTTACACACGTACCTACATCTTCTGCCATGCCATCACAAATAAATGTGGATGTTAATGGTGAAAAATATTTGGTCAAAATATCTTATCCAAATCAAAGCAGCGATATTCAAAAAGTTGATACTATCGAGCAGAAACCAATCTCAATGTCAACAAATGGTATCGCAAAATATATCACATCACCATTAGAAGGTAAGTTTTTCCTGACAAAAGAATCGAGCGAAAAAGGTATCAAAGTAGGTGACGTTATTAAAAAAGGTGATACTGTAGCGTATGTAGAAGCCATGAAAGTAATCAATGCCATTACATCAGATATATCAGGCACCGTAGCTGAGATATTGGTTCAAACGGGCGCAGATGTAGAAGAAGATGAAAACATCATAAAAATAGTCTGACATGGAAATTTTAAATCGTATTTACGATATGACAGCCTTTGGGGCGATTGGAGAAGATCCATGGTCATTGCTTATGATAGCTTTAGCCATATTGCTCTTGTATCTCGGCATAGGCAAAAAATTCGAACCATTATTGCTTGTTCCGATTGCATTTGGAGTTTTATTGGCTAATTTTCCTGGCGGGAATATGGGCGTCATCCCTTCTGACGAATCCAATGGCATCATGGATCTTACTATTATTCAAATAGCAAAAGAGTATGGTATCATGAATATGTTGTATTATCTTTTGATCAAAACCGGCTTATTGCCTCCATTAATATTTATGGGAGTAGGTGCTTTGACAGATTTTGGACCTATGCTTAGGAACTTACGTCTTGCTTATTTTGGTGCGGCTGCACAGATTGGAATATTTACAGTCTTGATAGCTGCCACAGCTATTGGATTTACGCTTAAGGAGTCTGCTGCCCTAGGTATTATCGGTGGTGCTGATGGACCTACGGCTATTTACACAGCTATAGTTTTGGCCCCACATTTATTAGGTCCTATTGCGATTGCTGCTTATTCCTATATGGCTTTGGTACCAGTGATAATACCTTTTATGGCCAAGTTAATCATGTCAGAAAAAGAGTTTAAGATCAATATGAAGGAACAAGATAAATTGTATCCACCTACACAAATGATTAAAAATCTTAAGCTTCTAAAAATAGTTTTTCCCATTGTTTTATGTGTGCTTGTCTCCTTACTTGTGCCATCAGCAGTACCACTAGTAGGTATGCTGTTGTTTGGTAATTTGGTCAAAGAGATTGGTACGGATACGCATCGACTTTTTTCGGCAGCTTCAGAAACGATACTTAATACCGCTACCATATTTTTAGGACTTACGGTAGGAGCGACCATGACATCCGCTACCTTTCTACAATCACAAACTTTATTGATCATTGTAGGTGGATTTTTGGCGTTTTGTCTTTCTGTTGCTGGTGGGATTTATGCCGTTAAATTATACAATATTTTTGCAAAGAAAAAGATAAACCCATTGATCGGTGCAACAGGGTTGAGTGCAGTCCCGATGTCTTCTAGAGTTGCAAATGAAATGGCACTCAAATATGATCCAACCAACCACATACTCCAGTATGCAATGTCGAGCAATATCTCAGGCGTAATAGGTAGTGCTGTGGCAGCAGGTGTGTTGATTTCATTCTTAAAATAATATTCTGAAATTTAAAATATAAATACATTGAATTCATTAAATACCATCTCTGTTTTTTGTGGTTCATCTAGAGGTAATGGTGACTCCTTTATGGAAGGTGCCACTGCTATGGCAGAATTTCTTGCAGATCAAGGCGTAGCAATTGTATATGGTGGGGCCAAAGTAGGTCTCATGGGAGCTGTGGCAGATGCAGCACTCCGAAAAAATGGAAAGGTCATAGGCGTTATTCCTGATTTTATTAAAAGTAAAGAGATTGCCCATGAAAATTTAACAGAGCTTATCACAGTGACTTCTATGCATGAACGTAAAACTATCATGCATGAAAAATCAGATGGTGCCATCATCCTTCCTGGTGGATTCGGTACCTTGGATGAAATGTTCGAATTGCTTACATGGGGACAACTAGGATTACATACCAAACCTATTGGTATTCTAAACATTGATGGATTTTATGACCATCTCATAAGTTGTATGGATAATATGGTGAGTAGTGGATTTTTGCGTGGATCTAATAGAGATATGTTGATCATAGGTGATGATATCCATAAATTATTTGATGCTATGGTAAATTATGAACCACCTTTAAAACCCAAATGGTTAGATTTAGACCAAGTATAATGGATAATTGTTTATGTAATCAGACAATCAAACTTTGATGTAATAAATTTGATTGTCTGATTATTACATATTGTAATTATTTATCTATAACTTCTGGAGACATTAATCTCGGATATACATTATTAGTACGATCAGTATCTGCCATTCTTTGAGATGCGTCTATTTCGATCTTAAGTATTTCTTTGGCAGCCATGTCTAGATTGATTTTATACGTCGGATGTGTCCAAGGCCAATCTTTTAGTACGGTAAATCCATCATAAAATCTATCACCTGTTTTTTCTCCTCTCATCATTTCTAGCGGAATATAATATTTTATGACTTCACCTTTATTGGTAGTAATGGTGATATCTAGTGGCATAGGCATTTTTCCTATTCTTTTTAGATATATGGCTTTACCCCTTGCATCATCGACGGCATAATCAATGGTATGGGTAGAGTTGACAAAATATTCTTTAAACCAATCTAACTCCAAGCCTGAAGTTTTTTCCATGACACGGATAAAATCATTTGGATTTGGATGTTTAAATTTCCAAGTATCAAAATAGTTGAGCATACCTTTATCAAAAGCTTTTTCACCTATGACATATCTCAATTGCTCTAAAAATGCTTCCCCTTTTGTGTATGATGCCACACCATAAGCGGTATTGGATTGAAAATGGTCAGCATGAGTGACAAGTGCTTCTTCTTCACCACTTAATGCAAAGTTGATATATCCTTTTACGACTTGATCATGTGGATTAACTTCAAATTCTCCTGGTATTAATTTTTTCATTTTTAAATGGTTCATGACTTCGCTGCTAGCATATGATGTAAAACCTTCATCCATCCAATGGTAAAGCGCTTCATTTGTACCAAGGACCATCTGATACCAACTGTGCATAAGCTCATGGATGGTCACTCCCACAAGACTGATCATGCTACGTTCGCCCGTGATAAGGGTAGCCATCGGGTATTCCATGCCACCATCTCCACCTTGTATCACAGAATATTCAGGAAATGGATATTTGCCATATTTTTGATTGATGAATGTAAGACTTTCGTCAATGATGGCAGGTAATCTTTCCCAGTTTTCAGTAGTTTTTTCTCCTGGTTGGTAAAAGAATCTTAGTATGGTGCCATCTGCAGCCTTATGAACTATCTGCTTGTAGTCAGGGTCTGCAGCCCATACAAAATCATGTACATTTTCTGCTTTGAAGTGCCATGTTAGTTTGGATGGACGTTCTTTAGGATTATTATTACTGTAACCATATCCTATTTCATCTTTGTTTTGTAATAATCCTGTTGCTGCTACAATGTAGTCACTTGGCAAAGTGATTTTGACATCATAATCTCCCCAAATACCATAAAACTCTCTAGCTACATATGGGTTTGCATGCCATCCTTGATAATCGTAATTACATAATTTTGGGTACCACTGAGACATACTATATTCTATACCTTCGGCATTAAATCTACCTGTACGACGTATTTGAAGTGGAACTTGGGACGTGAATGCCATCTCGAGTGTCACAGTAGATTTTGGTAGAATAGGTTCGGGCAACTCGACTTCTAGGATGGTACCTACAGATTTGTATTTTGCAGGTTTGCCATTCATTTTTAAGAAGTGGATGATTTGATAGCCTTGTTCTGCCTTGATGAGTTTTGATATACGGTCAGCTACTCTTTTGTCTGGATCTGGCAGTGTTCTGGATCTGACATCCATCATACTTTCTGGCTGAAACGCGTTTAAGTACAGATGGTAGAAAACTTTGGTCAATGTGTCAGGACTATTATTGGTGTATTCTATCGTTTGATTGCCATTAGCATGATGTTTTTTAATAAGGAAGTCGACATCCATTTTATATTTTACTGCTTGTTGCCATCTTTCGATTTGTGCATTAGCTAATTGTTGTAATAAGGTACTAAATAATAATACGAATAAAATTCTTTTTGAGATCATACGGAAAATAACTATATTAAATTAAAGAATATTTATACTTAAAACCACTATATAGTGATGAAAGCGTGCTTTTTATTTGTTGTTGAAAACATTATATTTCGAAATCCCTAGATGACATTCTTAAAATTAGGCTCTTCTTGTACTGGTTGTAAAAGCGTTTGCCAAGAAGGCCATCTGTATATTTTATGGCAGATTATCATAAAAACAATAGCCGCACCCATAAATGCTAGTGTCATCAAAGATGGGTTTATCTCCGTTGTTTTGAATAAACTATCAGTTTGTAATACACTACCTTCATAGGTAAATAACGTCGCTCCAAATATATTTGTTGCAGCATGTACACCTAAGGCCAATTCTAATCCATCATCCCAAACAGTAATCAAGGCTAAAAATAATCCAGCGGTAACGTAATAAATTTGCATTGTCCAAAATCCATATTTTGCAACTTCGGGGTTTGCGCCATGTACAAAACCAAATAAGATACTCGTTAGCAAGATGGCTACCCACTTATTTTTACTAAAAAAAGCAATACCCTGCATAAGGTAACCTCTAAAAAACAATTCTTCAAAACTTGTTTGGAAAGGCAAAAATATCAAGGATATAATTAATAATGGTAAAAAACTAGCAGCTTCAAATCTGAAAAAATATGTATCGGGTGCCATCAAATAACTGATACCTTCCATCATTAATGATAGAATCATCCATAAACCAAAACCAAAAAATATCTTATTATAATTAATGGTTGATCTTGGTGTTATAAGGTCTTGCATGTTTTTTGCATGTATTTGTGTCACTACTAACCATAATCCGACCAAAGCGAAGACAAAAATCAAAATCAACAAACTAAAACCAATGTTTTTGTCTATCCCAAAAAGGCTAAAGTCCATAGTTTTTTCGAATTCTTTGAGCGCATCTTTCCCAATAGATGAATCTTGGTTCATTCTCCAATATTGCACCATACCTAATGGAATAGAACCTGCCATATAAAACACGGCAATTAAAATTACACCCACCAAATACCTCCACCAATCATTTAAACCTTTAAAAGCTGAACTTAAATACATAAGTATTTTTATTTTGGCTCAAATATAGTTGATTTTTTTCTCTGTGAAAATTTATATAGATTTAACCAATGCATTTATCTTTCAAAATGGGCAGTTTCTAAGTTTGAAACTCAACTAATTGCGTAATCCAATTATATCACAATCACTAGTTTTTCAATAAATTAGTTAAAGAATGGCTTGAATTTCCCACAAAAATAGACTGCTAATTATTAAAAGTGCCATTCAATAATTAAAAAAATCATTTATAGTCCTATCTTTGCAGTGAAATCAAGATCCATGAAGAATAGAGATAGTATTATAGCAATTTTAGTATTGATGGCCATAGGGGCTTTTGCAAGATTAATACCACATATGCCCAATTTTACGCCTACCGAAGGCTTAGCTATTTTTGGAGCAGCTTATTTTGCTAAGAAATATTGGGCAGTTTTAGCTACAGTTGTCATGCTTTACTTCTCAGATTTACTTATAAATAACACCATAGCAAGATCATTTTTTACGGAACAAGAAGGTTTTATTTGGTTTTCTCCATATATGTTTTTTAATCTGATTGCAGTAGTTTTAACAGTAATAGTTACTAGTAATCTATTAAAAAAGATCAGTGTAGTCTCCGTATTTGGATCTGTGCTATTATCATCTGTTTTGTTTTTTTTAGTGTCTAATTTTGGTGCTTGGGCAGAAGGGACGATACCATATACGAAGGATTTTAGTGGTTTGATGGCCGCTTATGCAGCAGGAGTTCCGTTTTATTATCCATCATTGATAAGTACCTTATTATTCACCACTATATTATTTGGAAGTTTTGAAATTTTTAAACTACTTATTTCAAAAAGACAAAAAACAGTCCAAGCCTGATCCCACACAAGTTACTAAATCCGATATGAATGATGTAGTATCATCAACAGATTCGGATTATTATCTTGAAAATGGATATGTAGTTTTTACTGAAGTATATCACAAAAAACGAGGTTATTGTTGTGGTAGCGGATGTAGGCATTGCCCTTTTCCCAAAGAAATCAATAGATGAAGTCTGATTAAGTGCTGTAGGCATTTTTAATCTTGATAATTATCAAAGAATTAGCTTTAACATGGTTCTCAAGGTCGTTAATTGGCATATAATGGTCTAAATTTGGGATATTTTAAAAATAATTATTATTTAATACTGTTTAATAGGAATTTTATATTAATTTCGTATTATAATTTTTTTATACATGTCAAAATTAGTTGTTTTCTTTGCTTTTGTGGCTTTTATTTCGAATGATATAAAACTTAATGCTCAACAGAAATCTAATACGGAGACACAGATCGCCACTGTTTTTTACATTGGTGAGAATGAACGGAATTATGAAAAATTAGTACAGAATTATAATAAATTACTTTTTACGGTATGTGACAATAATATGGATCAGGCTTTTGAATATTGGTCTGTTCTATTAAAAGATATTGAAGACTTTGCATCAAAATCTAATCTGGATCTCAAGGGCGTCAAACTGTGGATGAATGTTTTTTGGGCAAAAGATGGTAAAATTGATCACATTGTTTTTTACCCAAAACCAAATTCAAAAAACCTTGAATACGATACGGTGCAAGCCATGCTAAAGAAATTTGTAGAAACCTATCAATCGCCCATAAAATACTCTTCTAAGTTCTCTCATTACGGAAGCGCTGCTTTTCCAGTCTTTAGCAAATCTGTCTCAGGTACTGAAAAATAACATCATGAGGCTGATTGCTTATGTGTTATTTCTTTTACCATTTATTTCCTGTAATGATGGTGAGAAACTTTTGAATTACGAAGAAGTAAATACTGCAACTTCTGACATACTCTATGATATCGAAATAGATAATAGTGGTCATATAACGATTGCTGGAGGATATGTGTGGAGTCATGGCTTTATGATAGAAACAGATCAAAATCTTCAAAATTTAGAAAAAGATACTATATCAAATAAGGCTTTGTTTTATATGTTCAGGACTAATAGCGATCAATTAGTCACAGTAGGTACTGATGGATATATTTTTTTTAGAGAATCGAGATTAAGACCTTGGACTTTTTATCGAACTAGCGAATGGGGTATTTTACACCATATTATCAAAACAAACAATGGATATCTTGCTTCGGGTGGAAAATCATATGGCACTGGGTACATCCATCATCTCAATGCTGACTTTCAAATCGATACTACACTTCATTTTAAACACGAGTTGTCAGAAGTAAAGGTTATCAAAGATGAAAAGTTAATTTCTGTTGGTTGGGGAAATATCCAAAGATCCGATGATAATGGTATGACATGGCGGACACTTCCTAATGAAGGTGACTTTTATGCATCAGTTATTTTTACTTCGGCACAACATGGAATAATTATAGGTTATAATGGTACCTTAATAGAGTCAAAAGATGGTGGCGATACTTGGCAAAATAGCTCAGCAGTTATATCAAATAACGGCTTTAGTTCATTCCGAAAACTAGTGCAAATAGAAAACGGACCTATTTTTATCACTGGCAACCAAGGAAAACTATGGAAAAGTGATGATAATGGAACTACGTGGCAATATTACCAATTAAACTCTGCTTCTGATATCTACGACATCGCTCGAAGTCTAGATGGTGATTATATAGCAGTAGGTAGTAATGGTTATTTAGCCAAATTTGCCTTTTGAAATGATTTTTATTGTTTGATAAATTTTCCATTCCATTGCTTGTCCCCACTAACTACATGATAGATATACAAGCCAGATGGTAAAAACTGAATATCTAATGTAACTAAGATGTGGTCACCGTTTACAAACTGTCTTGACATCAATTTACCACTGATATCATAGATATTTATCTTCTCTAAATTTTTATCTGAGTTTTCTAGATGGAAGGTGAGCAGATCACTAGATGGATTAGGGAATATCCTAAGGTTTTCATTAGGGTTGCTTTCAGAAGTGGAAGATACCAATGACAGAGCCATATTTACTGCGATTAAAGCATTCACTCTTCCATAACCATAAAGCGCATTAGGTATTTGTTGCCCCGGAAAGTCACCACAATCTACATCTGAAGTGAGTGGAAAGGCACTTGCTTCTATGATATCTTCTATTAGATCCACATTGCCTGCAAGTGCGGGATTTGCAGAGATCATGAGTCCCACTAGTCCAGCTACATGTGGTCCTGCCATACTCGTTCCACTGAAGCCAGCAAAATTCCCACCACGTATCACTGACCTTACATTCACACCTGGAGCTGAAACATTTGG
>DAOLFJ010000127.1:0-12435 GCA_035326365.1 Saprospiraceae bacterium
AATTTCCTCATCCATAGTACACAAATTAATATCAGGTCCTACATTTACTGTAGGTCCACCTCCGATAGTTACGGTTGCAGTGGCTGTTTTTGTACACCCATTTCCATCTTCAACGGTTACTGTGTAAGTAGTATTTACGGTAGGATTTACGGTTTTAGT
This sequence comes from Saprospiraceae bacterium, assembly GCA_035326365.1. Lineage (GTDB taxonomy): Bacteria > Bacteroidota > Bacteroidia > Chitinophagales > Saprospiraceae > OLB9. Next base: position 160 of record DAOLFJ010000127.1, read on the forward strand.
AGCTCCTGTGCCTAAACCATTACTCCAATAATAGGTATATGGTGACGCACCACCACTAGCTGATGCTGATATCGTACCTGAACCACCAGAACATATTGTAGTACCAGTAGCTGTCAAGTTAGGTGAACCACCAATGTTTACACTCACATCATCAGTAGCCGTACAGCCATTTGCATCAGTTACTGTCACTATGTAAGTTGTATTGCTTGTGGGATTAACAGTTTTACTGGCTCCAGCTCCTAAACCATTATTCCATATGTATGTATAAGGGCTGAGTCCTCCAGAACCACTAGCTGTAAGTATGATTGAAGATCCTGTGCATATAGTTGCATCTGCACCAGCATTTACAGTTGGTGAGTTGGTAATATTTATTGTAACTGCATCTGATGAAGTACATCCAGCATTATCGGTTATTGTTACTGTGTAAGTTGTTGTAGTTGTCGGATTTACAGTTTTCGTTTGGCCTGAGCCAAGACCATTACTCCAATTGTAAGTGTAAGCTGGTTTGCCCCCAACAGCTTTGCTTTCTAGTGTCACTGCTGCACCTGCACATACTTTTCCGCAAGCAGATGCTTGTGTAGAAGTAAGATTTCCACCTGACAAAAACAAATTAATATCTGCCCCACAATCTTCTTTAAAAGTTATACCTGATGGGTGAGAAAGGATATTATACATAAACCAGCCACTCGCACCAAAAGATCCACTCGTTCCATATAAACTAGCATTCGTACCTATTTGAAACGCAGCCATTTTTCTGTCAAATGAAATATTTCCACCCAATAAGCCACCTTGACCTATTAATGAACCTTTCATTTCAGTATAATAATACCAATTTGACGATGATGCGGTAGTACACCCATCTATGTGAGGACTACCACTCGGAGCAGTAAACGTTCGCCCAGAAAATGAAATAGAAACATCAAATTTATAATTTGCATTAACTACGTTTTGGACAGTCATTTCCACATAAGCTGTACCATCGCAATATTCCTTAAATGTTCCTCCACTTATAATTTTCCAAAATTTAAGATTTCCAGTAGTTCCTCCTGATGTATTATCCAAGAGACAATCTAACCAAAGGACACGGTCAGGTTGAGTAACACAAGTAATCTCATTAGAGACTTGTCTAGTTTTAACTAAATTTAATTCTGAAGTCGCTAAACTTTTAAAATGATCACATGGTAATGATGTTGTTAAACACAATTCGTCCACTTTTAGGTAGTCATCATTAATCTTACCTATTATTCTTACTTTAGTTGTACTGCTTGGTACAATTGCTGTCACAGTGTAGAATTGCATACTCGGTGATCCTCCCAATATTTTATCAATTTGGACAGTGGATTCCGACAAGTAAGTCGAACCATTATAAAATTCCAAACCGAATAACGAATTGGCTGAGTTTTGGTGTACCCCTGCCCAGAATGTCAACGTGATTTGGTTGCCTACAGGAATAGTTGTAATATCCTGATAAAAGCCAGCCCATCCTGTACTATGAATAATTTCAGCATGAGCCGCGGTACCACACTGAGGATATGCGGTACTCTTAAAGAAATTCCCATTGTAAGATGCCCAACTGTTGACATTACTATTGAATCCTGGATTGACAACCAAATTGCCAGTACATGTAGTACAAGTCGCATTCAACGACCCACTAAAAACTAAAATCAATAGTAAACTGTGCAACCATAAACCCACTCGGGATGTGTGTGGCAATAGCACAGAGGCATTGTCAGTCTTTATAAATAAAAGACTGACAATGAAAAAGTAAAGGTTTTTCATTCTCAAATTTTTAGGTTCAAATAAAGCCAAAGGAAAGGGTCGGAAACCTTTCAATCGGTGGAAAATATTAATATACTCAACAACTTAAATAGACGGCGGAAATACGCAAAGTCACTTAAATCGTAAATTACTTAATGTTAAAATCAAAAAAATTATGAAAGTTTGTTTGAAACACTCAAAATAAATACACTGCGGTATTAAAGTGAAGGATAATGTACTAAACAACGCCAAAAATAAACTCACGTCGGATGGCTTACTTTGACACATATTTACTCTCAAAAATAGGTACATAATCCGAATCGACTCTAAAGGCGGTGCAAGCCTCTCGATAATCCTTCCGAATTTCAACCACGAAAGTAGTATATTTTCTACATATCATGTGACAAAAATAAGAAGAAATGTCAGAAATTTTACATTAATAAAACTTTTTGCAAGTATAGATTTTATAAAGATTTTTCAAAGTATATATATATACATTTTATAATACAACTATATGATTAGCAAATAAATACAAATATAATTTAAGAAATGTAAAAGAATAAACGTCAACTTTGCTCATCTTTATCACTGTAGTTCAGATATAAATATATAACTATTATTGCTAATAATACTTTAACTATTGCCCCTAACCAAAATGGCTTCAAACCAATTGCTATGGCTCTTGGAAAACCTAAGTCAAGACTTAATCGAATTACACCAATAATTAATATAATCCCAGTAACAAATAAAAAGGTTTGAAATGTATGTAGTAAATCATTGCGTTTAGCATGCTCCCATTTCGACACTAAGACAACCGCTGGCAAAAAACCAACGAGATACCCACCGCTTAAACCTGTTATGACATCTACACCACTTTTGCCTTCAGCAAATATAGGCACTCCTATTGCGCCCAAAATCAAATAGATAAAAACTGAAACAAACGAAAGACGCCAATCTAAAAAATAACCAATCAGCAAAATAGCAAAAGACTGCCCAGTAATAGGAATACCACTACCAATAGGTACATTAAAACTGACTTGCGCAGCTAGTGACAAGCCTAAAATCGCAATTGATATGGCAGAAACTACTTTCAAAAAACTATCATTCTTCATACCAAACCTTCTTTTATCATATCATGAATATGAATCATTCCTACATATCTGTTGTCATCCTTTACCACCAATTGACTAATGCTATACTTCCTTAGTACCGTTAAAGCATCTATTGCTAAACTTGATTTCTGAATAGTTTTAGGATTTTCATTCATAATATCAAAAGCGGTCAAATGGCCTACATTACCTTCAGTTTCAAGCATACGTCTCAAATCTCCATCTGTAATCATACCTACTAAATTCTCATTGTCATCAAGTACTGCTGTAGCCCCAAGTCTTTTAGAAGATATTTCCATGATGATCTGCTTAATATTGTCGGAAGTGTAGACTTTAGGTTTTTCATGAAGACTTAGCAAATCGCCCACCTTAAGATATAGCTGTTTGCCAAGGCTTCCACCAGGATGAAACTTAGCAAAATGCTCATGAGAAAACCCGCGAAGAGACAATAATGCAACTGCTATTGCATCACCCATCGCCATCTGAAGGGTTGTACTTGTAGTAGGGGCAAGGTTATTAGGGTCCGCTTCTGCATCTACAGGTATCAAGATTTTGTGATCCGCATTGGTTGCCAGATATGACAATCCGTTGCTCACCATAGCAATCAATGTATTTCCAAAACCCTTGATCAGTGGCACTAGCACCTTGATTTCAGGAGTATCTCCACTTTTTGATATACACATGACAATATCGTCCTGGCTGATCATCCCTAAATCACCATGAATAGCATCCGCAGCGTGCATAAATACGGCAGAAGTTCCAGTCGAATTGAGTGTCGCAACGATCTTTTGACCTACAATGGCACTTTTTCCAATACCTGTGACTATCAACCTTCCTTTGTTTTTGAAAATAACTTCTACAGCTTTACATATTTCATCAGAGACATTTACCGACATGTCCAAAAGTGCCTTTCCTTCTATATGTAAAGTATTTTCAATTTTTTCTTTGATTTGTGTATGGATATTTGAATTCAAAATCGTAATTTTGGCTGCTAATTAAAAAAGTGAGTTAAAAATAAGGTCAAATTTACGATAAAGTAGGCATTTTACACCTATGACTTGCGGTAGAAATGATATTAATTTTCAATAATTGTAAACTTTTAAGACAAACAATTTGCACTTTTTAATTTATTTTTCTAGATTGCACTTCTTTGGAAGTTATTGTTAAATTGACATCTTAAGAAGGTAGCATTCATGTACTAAATTCATTATGATGGAGCGTTTAAACTTTATCTTTTTTTCTCAAAAGAGTAAAACTGGATAGACTTTTTAGTTTCTAAATCATGTAGCGTACTTGCTAAATTATCTATTATATACAAAACTGAACGTATTATATTATTATGGTTTTTACAAACGCAGATATCACATCATCGCTAAAGAAGTATTTTGGATTTGAATCATTCAAAGGAGAACAAAGAGATATAGTCAAAAGTGTATTGGACAAAAAAAATACTTTTGTCATTATGCCTACAGGTGGCGGTAAGTCTTTATGCTATCAATTGCCTGCCATGATGATGGAAGGTACAGCTATAATCATTTCTCCGCTGATCGCATTGATGAAAAATCAAGTAGATTCCATCAGAGGATACAGTCAAGAAGATAACATAGCAAGTTTTTTAAACTCTTCACTTAATAAATCTCAGATGGCTGAAGTCAAAAATGAGATTGCAAGTGGCAAAACAAAAATGCTCTTTATCGCCCCAGAGACACTTACTAAAGACGAAAATATCGAATTCTTCCAAAAAAGCAACATTTCTTTTGTAGCCGTTGATGAAGCACACTGTATTTCAGAATGGGGACACGACTTCAGACCTGAATATAGAAGGATCAGAACAATGATATCTGCCATTAGTGATAATATTCCAATTATAGCACTTACTGCAACTGCAACACCAAAGGTCCAAACTGATATTGTAAAAAGTTTGGAAATGGAAGACCCTAATATTTTCATCTCTTCATTCAATAGAGACAACCTTTATTATGAGATAAGGCCAAAAGTCAATAAGGACCATACGATCAAAAGTATTATCCAATTTATTAAAACTTCCAAAGGAAAGTCAGGTATCATTTATGTTCAATCTAGAAAATCAACAGAAGAGATTGCCAAAGTTCTTAATGTAAACGGAATTAAAGCAGCTGCATACCACGCAGGTCTCGATGCGAAAACTAGAACAAATGTGCAAGATGATTTTTTGATGGAAGAGGTAGAAGTAATCGTAGCAACAATTGCTTTTGGGATGGGTATAGATAAGCCCGATGTACGATTTGTAATTCATTATGACATACCAAAGAGTATAGAAAACTACTACCAAGAGACTGGTAGAGGTGGTAGAGACGGTTTGAGTGGCAATTGTTTGGCATTCTATTCCTATAAGGACATATTAAAACTAGAAAAATTCCTGCGTGACAAGCCCGTAGCTGAGCGTGAACTGAGTGCTCAATTGATGGAAGAAGTCATCGCATATGCTGAAACAAGCACTTGCCGTAGAAAATTCCTACTCCATTACTTCGGTGAAGAATATAGTGATGAGCAATGTTCGAACATGTGTGACAATTGCAAATATCCTAAACAAAAAGAAGAAGTTAAGGACCAAATGCAGTTAGCCTTAAAAGTGGTAGCACAGCTTAATGAAAATTATACGGTCAAAATCCTTGTAGAGTTCATCACAGGTAAGATGTCAAAAGAAATGAAAGATTTCAAATTTGACAAATTGCCACTTTTTGGTTCAGGTGCAGAAAAAGGAGAGTTATTTTGGCACACCATATTTAGACAAGCAATCCTTTTCAACCTATTATATAAGGAGATAGAACAATACGGCATACTCAAATTGACGGATGATGGACACAAGTTTATCAAAAAGTCAGAATCTATCATGATACCACTAAATAGAGATTTCACTGTGAAGGATGATGGTGACATGGATATAGGTGGTGGACAAGGAGCTGCTCTAGATGCAGTGTTGGTAGAAATGCTCAAAGATCTCAGAAAGACAGAAGCCAGAAAACTAAAAGTACAGCCGTGGGTAATATTCTCTGAGCCTGCACTCCAAGATATGGCGACCTTCTACCCTATCAGTATGGAAGATATGATGCAAATATCAGGAGTGAGTCAAGGCAAAGCACAAAAATTTGCAAAACCATTCATAGAACTCATCAGAAAATATGTTGACGAAAATGAAATAGATCGCCCAACTGAGGTCGTCATTAAACAAGTTGCCAATAAATCGAGAAATAAAGTCACGATCATCCAGTCTGTAGATAGAAAAATGCCATTTGAAGACATCGCAAAAAATGTAGAGATGACCCACGATGAGTTGCTTTATGAGATGAATGGGATAGCAGATGCTGGTACAAAACTGAATATCAATTATTACATAAAAGATAAAGTAGACGAAGACATCATCGAAGAAATCTTTGATTATTTCAGAAATGCACCGACAGACTCCATAGAGACGGCCATCAGAAAACTTCAGGAAGATGATATAACAGAAGAAGAAGTTTTGCTGACCAGAATTAAGTTTATGTCAGATATAGCAAATTAAAATCATGACACAGATTATAATTATAAATGGACCAAACCTAAATTTACTCGGCAAAAGACAGCCCGAGATCTATGGTAATATATCTTTTGAAGAGTATTTTATTACTTTGGAGAAGGAGTTTGATGATATTAATCTTCACTACTATCAATCAAATCATGAGGGCGATATTATCGACAAACTCCATGCTGTAGGATTCAGATTTGATGGTATCATCCTAAATGCAGCAGGATTTACACATACTTCTATTGCGATAGCTGATGCACTCAGAGCCATTACTACACCTGTAGTAGAAGTACATCTTACTAATATATATGAACGCGAAGCCTATCGACATACCAACTATGTAAAAGAATCTGCCGTCCACAGTATAGTCGGAAATGGGTTGAAAGGGTATCACGAAGCTATTATTTATTTACAGAATAATATTCTCAAGAAATAACATTAGATGGCGTTTGATAGTGAGTACGAGTTTAAGAAGTTTTATTTAGAATGTTTTACGGGATTAAGAATTTTTATCTTCGCAAAATGTAATAATATAGAAATTGCAGAAGACATAGCTCAAGAATCATTCGTGAGATTATGGAAAAATTCAGAAAAAATAGAAAAAGATAAAGCTCGTTCCTATGTCTTTACGGTTGCCAATAATCTATTTCTAGATCATATTAGGCACGAAAAAGTTAAAACTAACTACAAATCTGCTTTCGTCACCCAACAAGATATCAAGGATCCTCAATATTATATTGAGATGGAAGAGTTTAGAATAAAACTAGAGTCAACCATCAATAATATGCCAGAAAACTCAAGAGTTGTATTCTTGATGAATAGAATGGAAAAAATGACTTACCAACAAATAGCAGACAGTCTAAACTTAAGTGTCAAAGCTATTGAAAAAAGAATGCAAAAAGCATTGGAAATTATGGCAACTTTAAAACTTTAGAAGTCCAAAATCTTCTATAATGCTTACAATATTAGTACAAATTGGTTTCTATTTAAGTCAGATTTGTTAAAATTTCATTAATTTTCAATATTTCATACACATTTATTAGGGTATTCCATGAATTATCCGTCTAAGGGTATACATTGAGAATAATAAAAATAAATTTATGTTTGAAGTCATAGATCGCGCCATAGAGACGGCATCAAAAATTATATCTGAAGATACAGAAGCTAATTTAGAGAAGAATTTAAACATCTTAGACCGATTTAAAGTCCAAGGTGAAGATGCTGAAAAAAGTTGGAAAAAAATAGAAGACATTATCAATTTGCCAAAATCAAAATAGATAGCAGTTTTTGAATTTCTTTTGAACAATTGAAAATTTTTGGAATCTAAAAATTTAGACTTTTGACGAAAGTCCAAAATGAAAAGATAAGTAATCGTATTATATATAGATAATCAAACGTTTTCAATAACACTGAGAGTCTAGAAAAAACATTTGACTATCTACTTATTTCTATTTTTTTGAATGGCTACTCTGGCTTTCGAATAACAATCATGTAATAATTAATTCTGCTCGCCACTCTAATATTTCATTAATACCGTATTGTTTGTAAAGTTTTTCCTTTATGGAGTTGATATCATTAGTTATGATTTCAATTTCTTTTACCGTAAAGCCATGAATAGCTTGGGCAATCTTATCGACTAATTTAAATCTTACAAAAACTTTTATTGTTTGCATTATCTAGGATTTAATTGAAAAATAAGAACGTGATTACTACAAAATATTACTAACCTTTTTCTATTAAGGATATATAATATTATACCATTGTAACGATGATGAAACAAGTTTTATTGGAGAAGGATCACGCTGTTTTGAACTTTAACATTTCCATAAGAAGCCAAAAAAATTCTTAAAAAAACAATAACCAAATTTGTAATAAGAATGTCTAAAAAAGACCAACATATTATAACATTTCATATTTCCAAAAGCAGAAATACTTGGTTAAAATTTGGTTTAGCTAGAAGAAATAAAATTGAAATAAAATTGATTAACTCAATAAACTTTTAATCACTTGGCTCACTTTTTCATTTTCCGTAAGGAAGCCATCATGCCCTAAATCTGAATGAATCACTTCTAGTCGTGCATCAGGAATATGCCTATACAAAAACTTCTGTTCTTCTAGTGGAAAAAGAATATCAGTCTCAATCCCAAGGATGGTAGTCTTGGCCTTTATTTGTGTCAAAGCCGACAATACACCACCACGATTCCTACCCAAATTATGGCTATCCATAGCCTTGGACAAAGTTACGTATGAAAATGCATTAAACCTTTTGACAAGTTTTTCGCCTTGATATCGCTGATAAGACTGTACTCTAAAATTATCCAATTTATCTTCGCTATCTGCTTGGGTATTATTGTATCCTTGAGATGACCGATAGCTGAGTAATGCAATAGATCTGGCTGCCAATAAACCTGCTTTACCTGCATCATAATGCTTTTCTTTCCAAGTTTGATCCGCTTCTATGGCAAGGCGTTGACTTTCATTAAATCCAATGCCCCAAGGTGAATGTTTAGCATTAGTAGCAATCAACAATAACTGATCAAATTTTTTGGGTGCAATAACCGACCACTCTAATGCTTGTTGTCCACCAAGTGATGCTCCTGCAAGCAACTTGATGCGATCAATGCCTAAATGAATACTCAATAACTCAAAACTGCGTGCGATATCTCTATTAGTAATCAAAGGGAAGTTGTGATAATATGGTGCATCGGTGCGTGGGTCAATAGAGAGCGGACTCGTAGAACCATATGGAGATCCAAGACTATTGGCACAAATGATAAAGTGTTTTTTAGGATCGATAGCAAAATCCTTCCCTACTATGCCAGGCCACCATTCTGTGGGATTGCTATTGGCTGTCAAGGCATGTACGATCCAAACCACATTATCTTTATTTTCATTGAGCGTACCAAATGTATGATAAGCAAGTGTGAATCCGGGAAGTGACTCCCCGGATTCTAGACTAAAATCATGCTTGTACTCAAAAAAATATGGGCCTTTATCGGTATCAACTACCGTTTCGATTACTGAATTATCTGATTTCACTTGATTCAATTGGTTATTTTTTGTGTTACTTAATTTAATGTTGCTTCCACTGCCTTGATACCAGATTGTGGTGCATCTTGTTTTGCTTTTACTGCCGCAAAAGCATCTATTAAATCATTTTTGATATCGTCTATATGCTCAATACCTACTGAAAGTCGCAACTGATTTGGCAAGACACCTGCAGAAATCTGTTCCTTTTCTGACAATTGCTGATGCGTAGTTGCTGATGGTTGAATGATGAGTGTTTTTGCATCTCCCACATTGGCCAAATGACTGATAAGTGTCAGATTATTGATAAATTCTTCTGCATCCGATTTTGTGCCTTTTATATTAAATGACAAGACGCCACCATAACCATTACGCAAATATTTTTTCGCCAGTTTGTGGTAAGGACTACTTTCGAGACCAGGATAACTCACACTTTCCACTTGTGGGTGCACAGACAACCAATGAGCCAATTCGAAGGCATTGTCCACAGTGCGCTGTACTCTCAGCGATAAAGTTTCTAGTCCTTGTAGTAATTGGAAGGCATTAAACGGACTTAGAGATGCTCCAAAATCTCTCAAACCTTCTACCCTAGCCCTGATGGCAAATGCAATATTCGACAAACCAAGCGGATTATTCACACCAAAAATATCCGAGAATACAAGTCCATGATATCCTTCAGATGGCTCTGAAAATTGTGGAAACTTTCCATTACCCCAATTGTAATTTCCGCCATCTACGATGACTCCGCCTATGGTCGTGCCATGGCCGCCAATCCACTTTGTAGCAGATGCCACTACGATGTGCGCACCATGTTCTAGTGGCTTGAAAATATATCCTGCTGCCCCAAAAGTATTATCTACTATCAACGGAATATCATATTTATTTGCTATGGCTGCTATGGCCTCGAAATCAGGAATATTAAACTTAGGATTACCAATGGTTTCTAGGTAAATAGCCTTGGTTTTTTCATCGATTAATGCTTCAAATTTTGATGCTTCGTCACCTTCTGCAAATCTTACATCGATACCTAGTCTTTTGAAAGCAACTTTAAATTGATTGTAAGTGCCACCATACAGATAGGATGTACTCACAAAGTTTTCGCCAGCTTGCAAAATATTATTTAATGCCAAAAACTGGGCAGCTTGGCCAGAACCAGTTGCCAATGCTGCTACACCACCTTCTAGTGCAGCGATACGTTGCTCAAATACATCTGTCGTGGGATTCATAATTCGCGTATAAATATTGCCGAATTCTTTGAGTGCAAAAAGATTGGCACCATGCTCAGCATTCTTAAAAACATAAGACGAAGTCTGATAAATAGGCACTGCTCTCGACCCTGTGGTTGGGTCTGGGTTTTGACCTGCGTGCAACTGAAGTGTCTCGAATTTGTATTTTTTGTTGTTTGACATGATAATATGATTTATAAATTTGAAAATAAGGATTTACAAATGAAATAATGAAGATGTGCAAAGATCCATTGATGGAACTCTCACAACATATCAAATAGAAACAGCCTTAAAAAAGTGGTAATAAACTATTCAGATATGCCGTAGACTAGTTGCAACAACAGCAACAACAACAGCACATGAATAAGAAAGAAGAAGATGTGGAAACTGAAATAAGGGCTTCCGAAGGAAGCGAAAAGGAACTCAATTTAGAAGATAAAAAATTCATTTTTAATTACATTCGATATTTATATGCCCCAAAATCGGGAAGGAATTGGCACCTTGCTTTTGTAGGTTGCCTGAGGGTCATCGAGCCTTTTCTCTCGCCTCATCGATATAAATAATTGTGAACAAAAATGAAATGATGTTCCTAACTATTTCGGATGCAAAGATAATGGTAAATAAATTAGAATGTCAATAGCTTACAAAAAATAAAATTTTAAATTATAAATATACATATATATTAAACGATATTATTCAATATTTTAAATACTATTATTAAGATTATTTTTATTTTAAAAAAAAATATTTCTAAAGCATTTTATTATTTCTTATTGGGTTAATATAAATACATTAGCTTTGTGGAAATTAATTATCATATATCTAAACACAATTTAAAACTCATACACCATGAAAATTTTAAACACCTTTATTCTGTTTCTTTTAATCCTCTTTAATTATTCATGTGAACCAATTTCAAGAATTAGGCTAGTTAAAGATCGTGTAAAAAATACAGAAACTTATCAATATGAATTGAATAAGTCGGCTACATCGAAGATAGCAAAAACATACCAAACCTTTAAAATAGAATTTATAAAAATGAATACTAATGAAGGTATGATAGATATGTTTATATCGACAAACCGTTTTCCTGCAAATGCTGAGTTTAACAAAGATACCTATTTCCTAGCAGCCACACTTAAAATTGAGGCAGAACTTCTAAACATTCGTCAGGTACCAATAACTGAACATAATACAGTCAACCAAACCAATACCACTTATCACACTACGACCAGCCATGTACCTGTCACGACAACTGTGCAGAAAATAGTAAATGATGTACCTGTCACAGAAACTAAAACAGATATTCAAGTAGTACAATCACAGGTACCTGTTCAGAATAATTATCATAGAGTGACTGAGAGCAGTTATATTGCAGAAAAATTCAAAATTTCAATCCCAAAAGAAACTCTTGAAAACCTATGTACTTATTCACAATTTACTCTAAGATTATATGACCAAGACAATGACTTTTGGAATATTGATTTCAATAATTATAACGTTACAGACATTAAAAATTTGCTAAACAACAAGGTCGATCCATATAATATTTCACATAACTAAGAGTATGTTTAAATTTTTATTGCCTTATAATCAATATCTTATGAACCTG
>DAOLFJ010000128.1:0-9326 GCA_035326365.1 Saprospiraceae bacterium
ACCGATAGATCCATTTCCTTTGCGCACGATAGCAAGTGTAACATCGGTTAATGCAGAAGGTCAGACAGATTCTCTAGACGTGAGTTGTACATTAAAGGGTATTGTTTATGGCGTTAATTTACGTCCTGCAGGTTTGCAGTTTACCATCATTGACAATCAAAATAATGGTATTGGAGCCTTTGTAAATGCTGGGAATTTTAATTATACAGTTAAAGAAGGTGACGAAGTGGAAATTAAAGGTACGATCGATCAGTTTAATGGGTTTACCCAAATGACGCTAGCTGATGTTAAAAAAGTATCAGAGAATAATCCTTTGGTTCAACCGAAAGTTGTAACAGAATTTTTGGAAGAAGATGAGTCTAGTATCATTACATTGGGTTATGTGAGTTTTCAAGATCCTTCTCAGTGGACAGGTATGAACTCAGGATTTAATGTCACCATGATAGATGGAAATAACCAGCAATTTACGGTAAGAATCGACAATGATGTAGATGCATATGCTGCACCTTTCCCTGGAGTTAATACTTATTTTGTAACAGGTTTATTAGGTCAGTTTGACGCCGAATCACCTTATAATGAAGGATATCAATTGTTACCGAGATATTTAGTTGATTTTGATCCTGCAGGTTCTACACAAAATGTCTTGGATGCAAATATGACATTGTCGCCTAATCCTGCAAACAACATCGTGACCATAAAAACAGATGCTCAACCAGAAAGTATCATTCTTTATAATGCCCAAGGTCAGCAATTGTCAGTGATCCAGCATACTTTAGAAGTAGATATGTCTGCTTTTGCAGCAGGCGTTTACTTTATCAAAGCAGTAAAAGCTGATAAATCATCGACCGTCAGAATCATCAAAATGTAGTCTTTAATAATTGTTAGTCCACGCTGAAAACATAAATATTGATAATCAAATGCTTTTTACTCTGAGCCTTAAGGGAAATACCTTTAGCCCTAAAGGGGTACGCATTTGATTATCAATACAGTAGAAATCAGTATTTTGGTGTTTTCCTAGCTAAATGCTTTTCAGGATAGACTCAACCAATAAAAAATATTTTAATCTATAAAAATAATGGTTTGGTAGATTGCTAAGCCATTATTTGTATTAAATGTTTACTTTTGAACAAAATTTTTTAAGCCATTAATAATTTATTGTATGAACAGATTTTTCTTTACGTTATTATTGGGTTTTGCAACACTAAGTTCGAATGCACAACTCAATAAAATTGAATTTCAAGAATTTACCTTGGATAATGGACTGCATGTCATCCTTCACCAAGATAAAAGCACACCTATCGTGGCGGTATCCGTCATGTACCACGTAGGATCAAAAAACGAGAATCCTGACAAAACTGGTTTCGCACACTTTTTTGAACACCTTTTATTTGAAGGTTCAGAAAACATCGGTAGAGGCGAGTATGACAAGTATATCGAAAAAGCAGGTGGAACATTGAATGCAAACACTTCTATGGATCGTACTTATTACTTTGAGATTTTACCTTCCAATCAATTAGAACTTGGTCTTTGGTTAGAGTCAGAAAGAATGCTTCATGCCAAAGTAGAAAACGTGGGTATCGAGACACAAAGACAAGTCGTAAAAGAAGAGAGACGTCAACGTATCGATAATCAACCTTATGGTTCATTCCTAGAGCAGACGATGATGCGTGCTTACAAAGTACACCCATACAGATGGCCTGTGATCGGGTCGATGGCACACTTAGATGCAGCAGAAGAAAAGGATTATAAGAATTTTTATGCGGACTTTTATGTACCAAATAATGCGATCGTATCTATAGCAGGAGACATCGATTACGAAAATGCTAAAGCTTTGGTTACCAAATATTTTGCTTCTATCCCGAAAGGCAAAAAACCAGTGTACAGACCTACCGTAGTAGAGCCAGCATTAGGTGGAGAAGTAAGAGATACCTTTTATGACAATATCCAATTGCCAGGTGTGATCATGGCATATAGAATACCAGCAGCAGGTACCCCTGATTATTATGCAGTGTCTATGTTAGGTACATTATTGTCTCAAGGTGAATCTTCTAGATTGCAAAAAGCACTAGTAGATGAGCAACAAAAAGCAGTGGCAGTCGGTAATTTTCCATTAGACTTAGAAGATCCAGGTGTATCTATCGCTTATGGTATTTGCAGTATGGGGACAGATGTATTGGATGCAGAGAAGTCCATTACAGCAGAGATAGATAGAATCAAAACAGAAACCATTTCGGATGATGAATTTCAGAAATTGAGAAATCAAGTAGAAAATGACTTTGTTTCTTCCAATTCTAGGGTTGCTGGAATAGCAGAAAGTTTGGCAAATTACAAAATGTATTTTGGTGATGCTAATTTGATCAATACAGAGTTGCAGAGATACCTTGCTGTGACAAAAGAAGACATCAAAAAAGTAGCAAATAAATACTATGGCAAAGATAATAGGGTAGTTCTACACTACTTGCCTAAACCTGTGAATCCATAATCATTAATCCATTTTAAAGCAAATTCTAAAAGATAATATAGAATGAAGAAATTAGTAATAGCGTTAAGCACCATATTTTTATTCAGTCAATGTACCAAAAAAGCAACAGAAACGGTCAGTGCACCAGCGGTTGACAAATCTTGGAGAAAAATGGCACCTGCACCAGCACCAGCTAGAGACATTGCCATTGGAGATTATTCCACATTTGACTTAGCTAACGGTCTAAAAGTCATCGTAGTAGAAAACCATAAATTACCTAGAGTATCTTATCAATTGTCATTTAATAATGATGCGCTCATAGAAGGTGATAAGGCAGGTTACACGTCTTTTGCAGGTGATTTAATAAGCAAAGGTACGACGACTAGGACCAAAGCTCAGATAGATGAAACCATCGATTATATCGGTGCTAGCATGAGCACATCTGCTAGTGGTATTTTTGCAAGTTCACTTAAAAAACATACAGGCAAATTGCTTGATGTCATGACAGACGTACTTTACAATCCTGTGTATCCTCAAGATGAGTTTGAGAAAATACGCAAACGTACAGCTTCAAATCTTGCAACTACCAAAACAAGTCCAGAAGCAATAGCAGGTAATATCAAGAGTATTGTCAACTATGGTCCTAATCACCCTTATGGTGAAGTGCAAACAGAAGAGTCAATCAAGAATATCTCCGTAGATGATTGCAAAAAGTATATCAACACATACTTCAAACCCAACAATGCTTACTTAGTGATCGTAGGTGATATAACACCTGCTGAAGCTAAGATGCAAGCAGAAAAGTACTTCAGCAGTTGGAAACGTGGAGATGTTCCTGCATTCAAATATCCTACACCTGTGGCTCCTACAGGTAGACAAGTGGCTTTTGGTAATAAAGATGGCGCTGTACAATCAGTGATCAATATTTCTTATCCAATAGATATGAAGCCAGGAAGTCCTGATGCTATCAAGTCAAGCGTAATGAATTCTATCCTTGGTGGTGGTATTTTTTCTGGTCGTCTTATGCAAAATCTAAGGGAGAAAAAAGCCTATACTTATGGTGCAAGGTCTAACATTGCGACTGACAAATTGATAGGTAACTTCAATGCTTTTGCAAGCGTGAGAAACGAAGTTACAGATAGTTCAGTGACAGAGTTTATCTATGAACTAGAAAGAATCGTCAACGAACCTGTAAGTGTAGAAGATCTTAACTTGTCTAAAAGTAGTTTGAATGGAAACTTCGGTCGTTCATTGGAGTCACCACAGACGATTGCAAATTTTGCATTGAATACATTCAGATACAACCTGCCAAAAGATTATTACAACAATTACTTAAAAAATCTAGATGCTGTTACCGTAGCAGATGTACAAGATATGGCAAGAAAATATGTCAGACCATCTAATTGTAATATCATCGTAGTAGGTAATAAAGACAATGTAGCTGACAAACTAAAGAAATTTGACAGCGATGGTAAGTTGGATTTTTATGATGCATTTGGAAAGAAGTTAGAAGAAGCAAAAATAGAAATGGACCCAAATCTTACCGCTGCAGAAGTAATAAATGATTACATAGATGCATTGGGTGGGAAGACAAAATTGAATGCTGTAAAAAGTATGTACACTGCCATGAAAACGAATGTCATGGGTCAGGATGCAACCTTAGAGACTTATCAAATGGCTCCCGATAAATTTGCTATGAAGGTAAATATGATGGGCATGACCGTGCAAGAGCAAAAATATGACGGTACCAAAGGACTTACCGCTCAAATGGGACAAAAGAAAGTGATCACAGAGGGCGGAGAACTTGAAGAAATGAAAGCACAAGCAAAAATGTTTGAGCAATTAATGTATGCTGATGCAGGTTACAAACTTGAAATCAAAGGTATAGAAAACGTAGAAGGTGCCAATTGTTATAAAGTGAACGTCACTACACCAAAAGGTGATGTAACCACAGAATTTTATGACATCAAAACCAATTTACTCGCAAGATCTGTAAAAACAGAAGGTGAAGGCGAAAAAAAGGCAACCATCACCAATGACTTCAAAGATTATAAGGCTGTAGATGGCGTATTAGTTCCGCATGCTATCACTATTTCAGGTGCTATGCCAGTGCCAATGGTATTAGAAGCAACCACTATCGAAATCAATAAGACAGTAGCAGCTGACGTATTTAAAGTAGAATAAGTATTAGGAAATACTGATGTAATAAAGGCCCACAACTAAGATTGAAATCTTGGTTGTGGGCTTTTTTTATTATTATTTATTGACAATCGTAATCTGTATCTTTGTCAAATTGGTGTTTATAATTATCTATCAGGTATTGTAATATATAGGGTGCCTGTGGATTATAGGTGTTAGAAAAAGAGTTCGTTAATAACTTTGACATTTATCAATAATTTAAACACCTATGAATTTAGATTTTGTCTTAAAATTGTTTGGATGATCATTTGAAATTTTTATACCTTTGATCGGTTTTATAATTGACTAAATTAATAATTCGTTCAGGACTATCTAGGTGAAAATGAATTAGGTTATATTATCAAGCTACTTTTTTATTTTTTTAGCAAATGGTTTTCCATAAATTAAGTACACTTAAACATACTCTTAATTGCAATTCAATTACACTATTAAATATTGAAAAAATGAAACTTATCAGCACTTTTATAATCTTTTTGGTTTTGGCAAATTTTGGGTTGGCCCAAGACATCATCACTAAAACAGATGGCGTAAAAGTATTATGTACGATCACAAAAGAAGATTCTTTAAATTACTACATTCTCACAAAGATAAAAGGTAAAGAAATTAACACATTTATTCCTAAAACAAAAGTGCAGGAAGCCAATTACGGTTCTCCATCTACTCAAAAGTTAATAAATACAAAAGATATTATAGAAATACATGAAGCAGGAAATGTATCATCGTCCGGAATAAACTTAACTAGAAACGAACTTAAATCTTTGTTGTCAACTTATCCTCCTGCTATGGAGAAATATAGTCAAGGACAAGGGATTGCTGCCTTATCAAATGGTTTTGGTGCAGTGGGAGGTTTTCTAGTAGGCTATGAGTTAGGAGGACAAATCAGTGGTGGAGAATTCAATTCCACTAGATTTGCTGTAGGTGGTGGACTCACCATCTTAAGTATCATTATGGGCGCTAATGCGAATAGATCCAAAAAGAAAGCCATAGAAATTTACAATGATGCACATAAAAACAAGAAAGGGATGGGGCATTATGAAAAACCCAAAGTTTCTTTTAGTATTAGTGGTTTAGTGGTAAATTTTTAAGACTATTCTGAAAACTAAAGGATGGATTACAATCAAGTAATTTACCTTTCATCCATACTTTTTGATTGCAGATAATAGCTTTATGTTTGTTCATCATAGTTTAAAGGCAAGCTATTAAGGATTTATGTCCATTGCTTTGAGCTTTTCATTAATACCATTAAGCTTCGTGTTCATGCTTTTAAGCTTTTTGCATGGTCATTAAGGCTTCAAGACCACTCATGAATGCTTATCGCAATGTCAATAAGGCTTCATGACCCTACTTTTAAGCTTTTGGTTCGGCCATTAAGGCTTTATGACTATTACCGTAAGCTTAATGACAAGCCGCTAAGGCTTTGTGACCATTCGTTAAAGCTTTGTGATAAGTCGTAAAGGCTTTGTGACCATTCATTAAAGCCTAACGTTCATACATGAAGGCTTCATGATAATTCCTTTAAGCTTTCTGATCACTTACTAAGGCTTAATGATAAGTCATGAATCTATAGCGTTAAGTCATGAAGGCTTTTTGCCCACTCCTTTAAGCTTTTTGGGTAGTCGATAAGCCTTATCTTTAAGTAGTTTTCTCTTCATCAAGGGTGCGATAAGCTTCACAGGGTACTTTATGAGCTTAATCGTGATACATTTAGTATAAATCGATAACAGTATTGTCTATATCGATATTAAAAGAGTGTGAATCAATATTAAAAGAGTGTAAATCGATATTCATATTTTCTATATCGATATCGATTGAGAAAATATTAATTTTAAAAGAGAAAATATCGATATTGATTTATACGACATCAATAAAGGAAACGTCTACATCAATATCGCTATATTGTAAATGGATATTGAAATAGTATACATCGATATCCATATAGTCTGTATCTATGTGGAGCAAGTGAGTATGGATTTGGATTTAGTCTGTGAGAAAGGGAAATTATAAAAAGAAAGCAAAATTCCAATTTATAAAACATCTTCTTAATTTTAAAATCTCTAAATTGTCTTTTAAAAATAGTTTGGTGGAATTGGGAGGTAATTGCAAATTTGTTTTATATTTGTGGGAGAGAATAAGACAAAATCGTTATCGATAAAAGATTCCTTTTTTAATATTCAATGGCTGGTTTTTGAGGTTTAAAATAAATAATCTAAGAAGGAATTTTCTAAAAGCATGAATTTTAATTTACAGGCAGGAATTTTTCTCGGGTTGGCCCAATTGGCAGTAATAATTCTAATATTTTTTGTATCCATTCCAATAGCATTTTATTTAGCAAAAAAAAATCAAAAATCTCATAATCAAGGTATTAATCAAAAAAAGCATAAAAGTATTTTTATTATGTTACGATTTGGTCTATTTTACTTTTTTGTAGTGTTGATACTAATATATTTACTTTTTCAAATTGATTCGGGGCCAACATAGATTCGATAATAACAAAAGTATCAAATGGGAATCAAACATTTGGCATAATATTGTTTTCTTTTGTTTGGTGTTTGAAATAATATCAATTTAAAATATATGTTAATCAGTTAGTTCAGACAATATTTGTATGTATAGAAATTTATTTAATATGTTATGATAATAGGTAAGTATCACACAATATTCTTAATGTAAATAATAATTTGAATGTAAAGTGAAAACCACTATTGGGTTTTGTTGGTTTACTAAAAATAGCTTAGTTTTGTACTCATTTGTTATTTTTTAAGTAAACTAATAGTTTTAAAATGTAAAAACTAAATTTGTATGAAGAGAGAAATTTTTGATAGTCTACCTTATATTTCTAGAAAAGAGCTTTTAGAGCTGAGAGAATATATTCAGTCATATGATCTTTCTGGGGAACCTATTATTTGTGATCAAAACGTTGAATCTTATTTGCATAGCTTTAAAGATTATTCTATGCAGTTTTCGTTTATTATTCAATTTGAGACATTTGATTCAGCTAGTAATAATAATCTTTACAAAGTTTTTTATTGCCCGCAGAGTTTAGTCAGTATTGAGGGGATAGAAAGAAAAAGGACTTTTGCCCAAATAAGAGGTTTGTTTGCAACTTGGGTTGATTCTGTGAAGAAAATGGAGGAAATAACTAAAAAATATTACGAACCATTTGCTAATTTTTACAACAATGAGTTTACTGATTTTTTTATTAACGATGATGGTGATTCAAATATAAATCCCTTTGAAATTGATAGACAGGAATTAATATACTACTTTCTGATCTTCGCAAAGAAAAGGATTTTTCAATCAAATGACTTAAGTAATAAAGACAAAGAACTTCTCATTATTGATGTGTGCTATTTGGAAGAAGAGTTACCCAATTTAACAAAAAAGAATTTTGTTGATGCCCTTTCAAAATTTGCTCAAAAAACAAAGCAGATGAGTAATAAGTTATTTCATGACATTTTTGATGTTCTTAAAAAGGAAATAATTAAAAAATTACTATACAAGGGGGCGGACCAGATCCCAAATTTTGTAAATAAAGTTGAAAACTGGTTAAATTTATTCACTTAGCGCCGAATTAAATTATATTTCAGTTTCAGGTTTTAATCGTAAACTAATTATTGTTACATATTATTTAAAAGGGTTGAATAATTAATGTTAAAATTGTCAGTTTCAATAAGTATTAATAAACCAATCACATCTTGAAAACAATCTTCCACATCATCATCGTTTTCATCCTTACTTTACTAACACAAGTAGGTGGGATCGTATGGATTCTTAACTTTGGGTTATTTAAGTTTTGGAAACAAAATATTTCGAGATGGAGAAAGCTAGGTGTTTTTTTTGTTTTATATTTAGCAACTACATTTTTGATTGTTCCACAGCTAGCAAAGTTGGGTGGTAGAGTTGCTTTGCCAATATTCAAATCTGGAAATCTAATGCCACATAATTATATAACTCCGATTTTAAATAGGCATTATGTAAAACGATCACTTAAATCACAATTGACCAATATTGCAGACAACATAAATGCTGATAATAAAGCGTTAAAGCTTTCATATTTGGATGCAAATTTTCCTTTTATAGATGGGTTTCCATTGTTACCACATTTGAGTCATAAAGATGGGCGGAAAGTAGATTTGTCATTGTATTATACAAAAGATAAGATAGAAGGAAACCTAAAACCGTCGAATTCAGGCTATGGCATATTTGTAGAACCGACTTCATCAGAACAGAATCAAACCAATGAGTGTAAATCTAAGGGATATTGGTATTATGATTATTCTAAATTATTGACCTTTGGCAGCAGAGACGATTTGGAATTTGATATTGAAAACACAAAGCAACTTGTCAGTTATATCCTACAAGACAGCATCACACAAAAAGTATTCATTGAGCCACATTTAAAGAGAAGAATGAATCTCATGAATCCTAAAATCAAGTTTCAAGGTTGTCATTCTGTAAGACATGATGATCATATCCATTATCAGATTAATTGAAAATTATTTTATTCATTGTGTTTGTGTTACCTAATGATGTTTGAAAAAAAAGATCAAATTATTGTTTCGTCCCGTACGGGACGAGATGTTGTCGATGTTAAATTTTTCTACCGATATGTTATCCCTACGGGATTGAATGCCATCAAATTTGACATTTTAAATCTATATTCTAA
>DAOLFJ010000128.1:9426-12393 GCA_035326365.1 Saprospiraceae bacterium
TTCTAATTTTTGTAGGGTAATGATGATGGTGCCTTTAGGCATCTTATATAGGTAGAAAAAATGAATATGGTAAGGTTTGTTTGGTCCCGTATGGGACGAGACGTTGTCG
This sequence comes from Saprospiraceae bacterium, assembly GCA_035326365.1. Classification (GTDB taxonomy): domain Bacteria; phylum Bacteroidota; class Bacteroidia; order Chitinophagales; family Saprospiraceae; genus OLB9. The sequence continues at coordinate 9,536 of DAOLFJ010000128.1, forward strand.
ATGTTAAATATTTCTACCTATATATTATCCCTACGGGATTGAATGTCATCAAATTTGACATTTTAAATCAATATTCTAATTTTAGTGGGGTAATGATGATGGTGCCTTAAGGCATCTTATATAGGTAGAAAAAATGAATATGGTAAGGTTTGTTTCGTCCCGTATGGGACGAGATTTCTTTGATGCTAAATTATTCTACCGATATTTTATCCCTACAGGATTGAATGGGTACTTTATCTAATACAAAAAAGTTTGTTTATCATGCTACTTTTATACATTAATGTTGCTTTGTTCTTTTGATATTCTAATATACTATGTCAAAATTAATCTTAATTTAATATGGTTTTATCTTTACTATTGAAAATACACCATATCTATGCGTTTATTTTCACAAAATAGCACCTAAGTTTTTGTTTCCGTTGTAAAAATTGTATATTTGTTATTATATATGTTTAATGGAACACGACTTTTGCGCTCAATATTATTGATAATCTTATGGAAGTATTTTTAATTATTGCACTTTTTGTACTTGTCTTTGCGGCTCTGATGGATCTTGTAGTAGGTGTAGGAAATGATGCAGTAAACTTTCTCAACTCTGCGATTGGTAGTAAGGTAGCAAGTTTTAATACTATCATGTGGATAGCATCTGCAGGTATATTGGTAGGTGCACTTTCTTCAGCAGGAATGATGGAAATAGCTCGAGAAGGCATCTTTAATCCAGAATATTTTACTTTAAATGATGTCATAGTTATCTTTTTGGCAGTTATGCTCACAGATATATTATTGCTTGATGCTTTTAATACACTAGGACTTCCCACATCTACGACAGTTTCTATCATATTTGAATTGTTAGGTGCTTCGCTGATAGTGGCGTCTTACAAAATATTGACGAATGATCAGCCCATGAATTGGCTCTTTAACATCAATGACCATGCAAATGGTATTGTTGGGTATATTAATTGGTCGAAAACAAACACCATTATTTCAAGTATATTTTTGTCTGTGATTTTATCTTTTACAGTCGGTGTTTTGGTGATGTTTCTATCTAGAGTTCTGTTTGGCTTTAGATTTAGTGCTAAGAAAAAGTATGCTACCATCATTTGGGCATCCATTGCAATGCTAGCTTTGACCTACTTTTTGGTTTATAAAGGACTTAAATCTACCTATTCCACAGAGCAACTTTTGAGTCAAGAACTTATCGATTTTAAGAAGTCTTTTGATCCTAACACGACAGATACACTTTTGCTAGGCGATACAGAAGTATTTAACAAGGGTAAGGATAACGAGATGGTTTTTGTCAAAAAAGTAGCTTCCAAAGGTGAATATAAGGGACAAGAAGTTTATGAAATATTTTTTGGTACTAAAGACATAAAATCATTTACGGATTATATAAAAAGTCATCTTGCTATTAGTTTATTGATCGTATTTGTGTTTTGGCTTTTCGCTTTTTGGGTGCTAGACTATTTTAAAATAAATGCACTCAAAGTAGTTGTAATGGTAGGTACCTTCAGCTTAGCGATGGCATTTGCGGGAAATGATTTGGTCAATTTTATTGGCGTACCACTCGCAGGTTGGCAATCTTATGAACTTTTTCAATTTGCATCGTCTGTACCTGGTTCAAACCTTACTTCTGATAATTTCCTTATGACAGGACTTAAGTTTCCCATACAAACGCCGTACTTATATTTGATTATTGCAAGTCTTGTGATGATATTGACCTTGTGGTTTTCTAAAAAGGCAAGAAGTGTGACCGAAACTGAAGTAAGCCTAGGCTCGCAGGAAGAAATTGAAGAGAAGTTCAGTTCGAACGCTTTTTCTAGGTGGATCGTTAAAACTAGTCTTAAAGCCAATAGAGCGGCTAATGAATGGTTGCCCAATAAATATGTACGAAAATTAAATGAAAAATTTACCCCTTTAGAACTCGATGAGGTCGCAGATAAACCTGCCTTTGACTTATTACGAGCTTCCGTCAATCTTACGGCTGCAAGTATGTTGATCGCTTTGGCTACAAGTTATAAATTACCACTATCCACGACTTATGTGTCATTTATGGTGGCAATGGGAACTTCTTTAGCAGATAGAGCATGGGGCAGAGAGTCAGCAGCTTACCGTATAGCAGGTGTGGTCAATGTGATAGCAGGATGGTTGTTTACAGCATTTGTTGCTTTCTCCATTACGGCTATTGTTGCACTTATTCTTTTGAATTTTAAACTTATCGGGCTGATTTTTATGATCGTTTTAGTAATTGGTGTGATCTTGGGCACTAATTATTACCACAGTTATAAACAAAAACTAAAGGCAAGGTCTAAAGATATTCTTAACGCTATAGATTTAACTACAAGTAAGGAGCTGAGCAGGTCATCCAAGATGCTAGCCATGAGCCTTACGACCACCACAAACGCTTACAATGCAGCCATAGATGGACTGATCAATGAAGATGAAAATACCATAAAAATAGCAGAAAAGTTGTATGAAGAGTTGAGCACCTACTATAAAGATGTTAAAAACAACCTATTCAAGGCCATTAAAAAGTCACCTTTGGCTGAAAAACAAACAGCTCAATTGTACATACTTAGTAATGATTTGATGCAAGACTTACTCCAATCGCTACAACTGATTATAACAGCAGCGAGTTCTCACGTGAAAAATGGACATAAACCATTGTCTGAAAGCCAAAAAAATATTGTGCTACAAATTAGAAGCGAAGTGAATGACTACATGAAATCCTTGGTGACATGTCTGAATGATCAATATTTTGAAGAATTGGCTGGATTCAAGCAACGCAAAAGAGTCATCTTTGATCATGTTGAACATGCTCTGATCGTGCAAGTGGATGGAATATCTAATAAAGAATTTGG
>DAOLFJ010000502.1:0-2444 GCA_035326365.1 Saprospiraceae bacterium
CCCACCGAGTTCCCACGAGTTCCCACCGCATTCCCACTAGATCCCACTGATGCATCAAAGTATCAGTCTAATTGCATTAAAGTATCATATCGGAAAATGGCCAAATTTTTACCACTTTAGCAACATCTTTAACACAGCAATTCCCCAATTCCACCAATTCCACAAATCAACATTACAACAATTCCACATTTCAACAATTCCCCAAATCAGCAATTCCAACATTTCCACCATTTGCCTCCACCCAAACATCCAATTATGACCATCCAATCGTATATAATTTGTATTTGATTACAAGAAGCGAAAAGTAAGGTGTAAATTTGCACGCATTAATCAATTCAATTAGATAATATATGAGCTATTTTAAACCAGAAGACCTAAAGAAGTTTGGCGAGATCACTGATTTACAACCAGAAATGGGACGTAAGTTTTTTGCATGGTACAATGAAGTTTTTAAAGAAGGAGCACTCACCGTCCGAGAAAAAAACCTGATCGCCCTTGCAGTGGCACATGCAGTTCAGTGTCCATACTGCATGGATGCTTATACGTCTTCTTGTCTGTCTTCAGGAGCTGACGAAGAGCAAATGATGGAAGCCGTCCATGTAGCAGCAGCTATAAAAGGTGGCGCCACGTTGGTCAATGCCGTGCCTATGATGAATACCATCAAGTCAAAACTTATGTAATTTATTTGTGTTCATAACAATTCAATCAAGAAATATTCTCTAGCAATATGGGTGTAAAACAAAGATCAAAATCGCTGAGTACTACCGACAATAAGATGTCAAATACTTTTTACCAGTTGGATGTGCTAAACGGCAAAACATTGGTAGATGACCAGTTTGAACCCTTTATTTCGAAAGTGGGACATACGATAACTCCTGTAAAAACAGCAATCTTCCAGATAAACATAGGTAAACTTTGCAATCAGACGTGTGCACATTGTCATGTCGATGCAGGCCCAGACAAAAAGGTAGAAAATATGGATAGGGCGACATTAGAAACTTGCCTGCAAATCTTAAAAGACCATGACATTCCTACCGTTGATATCACAGGCGGCGCGCCAGAGATGAATCCACATTTCAGATGGTTTGTAGAAGAATGTACGAAATTGGGCAAAAAAGTGATGAATCGTTGCAATCTTACCATCATCATGGCCAATCCAAAATACCACGATTTGCCAGATTTTTTTGCTGAAAACAAAGTCCATGTAGTATCTTCTTTACCTTACTTTACCAAGACTCGTACAGACGGACAGCGTGGAGATGGCGTTTTTGAAGATAGTATTGCAGCACTCAAAAAACTCAATGAAGTGGGTTATGGTGTAGAAGGAAGTGGACTATTGCTTGACTTGGTTTACAACCCATCGGGCGCTTTTCTTCCAGGCGACCAAGTTTCTCTACAGTCTGAGTTCAAGTCGCAGTTGTCGAGGAGGTATGGTATCACTTTTAATAGTTTGTTTGCTATAACCAATCTACCTGTCAGCAGATTTCTAGACTATCTTGTGGAAACAGGCAATTATTCGGAATACATGACATCACTCATAGAAGCATTTAATCCGAGTACAATTGATGGTTTGATGTGTCGCAATACATTATCTGTCAGTTGGGATGGATACATCTACGACTGCGATTTTAATCAAATGTTGGACCTTAAAGTAGCTTCAACAACCAAACACATCAATGATTTCAATATGGACGATCTGATGACTAGAAAAGTGGTTTTAAATCAACATTGTTATGGCTGTACTGCAGGGGCAGGAAGTAGTTGTGGTGGAGAGATTGTTTAATTTTTTTAATAGCTAATTAAAGCCCATCAGCAATAAATTGGCCTAAGAATGATAACTTTGCGTTTTCACAAAGTATAATTTTACAATATTGACCATTAATGCATTAAAACTCACCCAGTTTAGAAATTATGACGCTGGCAGTCTAGTTTTCCACAACAAATTTAATGCTTTTGTGGGGCTAAATGGTATGGGCAAAACCAATATCCTTGACGCTTTGTACTACTTATGTCTTGGCAAAAGCTATTTTTCATCAGGTGATAGAATGGTCATCATGCAGTCCAAAGATTTTTTTAGAATCGAAGGCACTTTTGATACCAATTCCGACATGGAAAAAGTCGTGATCAAGTCCCAATCAGGAAATCGAAAAGACATCGAAGTTTCGGGTAAAAAGGTAGATAGGATAGGGGATCATGTAGGCAAGTTTTTGTGTGTGATGATAGCGCCAGCAGATATTCAGCTCATGCTAGAAGGCAGTGAAGAACGACGCAATTTTTTGAATAATACCATAGTTCAGACAGATCGCAGTTATTTAGATGACCTAATGCTCTACAGCAATTTACTCAAAAGAAGAAATGCCTTACTAAAAGCTTTTGCTGATCAACGATATTTCGACAGTATTCTGCTGGAGTCCGTGAGTGCAAGAATGTATGCTCCGGCTCAG
>DAOLFJ010000503.1:0-2435 GCA_035326365.1 Saprospiraceae bacterium
TTGTGGACAAACCTCTTTTTTCTCCTTCCATTTTTAGAGAGTCGAGATATTGATCCATATAGTGCTCAGAAAATACAACTTTTTTAGCCACTTTGCAAAACGTCATTAATGATGCTAGTTCAGCATTGACATTCGTTTTTGAAAGAACTGGCAAAGAACCTAAACCGTTAAGTTTTGAAGTTAAATCTGAAAGGCTATCAGGATAAAAAGATTGCAAAGCTACATATTGCGCAACATGTGGATATACGTAAACCCTAGATGCAATTGGAGGAGGAAAACCATCTTCCATGGCAATTTCAAGAAGCCGCCTATTTAACTTATTCAAATCTGAAGTACCGAATACAACAGTATTACTTTCTTTTGACGTGTTACATGCATAAAAAAATATGCAAGCAAACAAATATAATGCTAACCTTTTCACCTTTTTTTTGTGCAAAGATAAGTTTAGAACTGTCACTTACCAAGTATTCAAGCAATAAAATACTTATTATTACCTAATAACGGTGATATCACCAGCCACTGTTTTTACGCCACCTGTCGTAACATATTCTACACTATAAACATACACACCTGGTACGACATCAGAATTTTTAAACTTACCATTCCATCCTTCTTGAGGTATATTAGGTGGGAAATTCTCTTTCAAAAATACCAAATTTCCCCAACGATCAAAAACACTAAGTTTTTTGATGGAAATAAGCCCTTCATTACCATAAATGGTAAAAAAGGAATTTTGATCTCCAGATACATTTATTATATTAGGAATAGTGACTATTGTATTATCTCGCAACCTTATGACTACATTTATCACTTCTACACATCCATAAATATCTGTCACAGTAACAGTATATGTAATGGCTTCTCTAGCTGTTAAAGTTGTAACCAGACAGGTATCACATGATAAATTGGTAGATGGAGACCAGACAACACTTGCTATTAAACTAGGGTTTAGATTAGTTTTTATTTCAAGTGTCTGTACCGCGTTTGCAATAATTTCTAAAGGTGAGATCGTCGACAATTCAAATTGATTACCTGGCTCTATCGTGAATGTTGTATCAAATGGACATCCATTAGCATCAATAATGCCTAATAAATATTGCCCTGGTGGTAAATCGTCCAGTTTAGGATTGGCAGCACCATTTAGAGATAATTGATATGGCTCAGCTCCACCCTCTATGGTCGTTATATCAATGCTACCATTTCTATCATTGACACAAGATTCGTCTACTACTACAGCAACTACGGCTTCAGGGACATTATTATCTATATTAACGATAATTTCTTCTGTCGTCATACATCCAGAAATTGGATAGGTCACTTGTACTGTATATGTTCCTGCTCCTTGGGTCTGAATGGATTGTGTATTTGTACCATTTACAATATTTCCATTTATGGTATTCCAAACTATGTTTACTGCACTTAAAGGATTTATTATATTGACATCTAGACTTGTATTGGTGGCACCACAGAATAGGGTTTTGTCTTCCGACACTGAAATCTCAGGGAAGTCACCTATCCTACCAACATCTATGGTATCCCTATTGCTACATCCATTTAAAGTATCAGTTAATACTACATAATAGACACCTGGCATATTGACATTTAGCGTATTAGTATTAGCACCTGGTATCAATACATTGTTCGAATTATACCACTCAAATACTAAATTAGGTCCTTGTGGTGAATCAGAAGCAGAAATCGTTGTTTCATTTGTCGTACATGTGATAGGCAATGGTGGCGTGATAACTAAAATAGGGTAATCTTGTAAATCAATGATCTCAAGCATAGATGAATTACTACAGCCTGACAATGTATCAATAGCAGTCATTGTGACAATGGTCGCAAAGTCAATAATAACTGAATTCTGGTTTAGAACATTATTTTCTGGATAAATCCAATTAAAGATCACATTATCTTGTGGCTGACCAGATAATACTACGGTTCCAATAATACAATCAATAAGATTACCAGGATCTGCAAAAATAATCGCTATTGGCTTTTCTGTATCGTCTAAGACCTCTACTTCATCCTTCCCAGAAGAACAATTATTTGTTAAATTGATTACTTCAAAATAATATAACCCAGGTTCTGTAACCGTGATATTCTGTGTATTGCCAAGTACTGAACCACTACTATTTGTCCATATGAATTGAACATTTGTATTAAAGTTACTTGTACCTGATAGGGTGACTGTTGTTACATTACAAGTGATTGACTGATCTAAACCAGCATTAGATACGGGCAAACTTCCATCTTTAAATACTTCCACAATGTCTGTCGCAGTACAATTATCTGGATAGATTACAGTTACTGTATAAACACCTGGTGTTGTGGTTGTAACTGTTTGCCCTGTTTTCAAAAATCCATTCGGTCCTGTCCAAGTGTATACACCTGGCTGTGATGAAGTGGCGGTTAAAGTAGCCGTATTTTGTAAA
>DAOLFJ010000504.1:0-2433 GCA_035326365.1 Saprospiraceae bacterium
GTCAGGTTCATAAGATATTGATTATAAGGCAATAAAAATTTAAACATACTCTAAAGAAGTTGATAGAAAACCCTATTTTTGTACTACCTTTGTGGTCTAAATACTTTTTGTCAATGCGTTTTTCCCAATATCACTTCGTAGATGAAATCAAACATAACCTAGAGAAATTGGGTTTTAAAAAACCTACAGATATTCAATACAAATGTATTCCCAACATCTTGAGAGGTGAAGATCTCTTAGCCATCGCACAGACAGGCACAGGGAAAACAGCAGCTTTTGCCATTCCTATCATCCATATTTTACATAGCAAACTCAATACTAAGCGTGAGGACGGTATCAAATGTGTCGTCATGGTACCTACTCGAGAACTTGCCATACAGATAAATGGTGTATTTCAGACACTTGCTAAAAATACTAGGGTAAATTCATTTTCAGTGTTCGGAGGTGTAGAACAAGGTCCACAAATCGCTAAATTAGAAAAAGGCATAGACATCCTTATCACCACGCCAGGTAGAATGTTTGACCTTGTAAGTCAAGGATTTATAAAGCTAAATCGTGTAGAATTGCTCGTATTGGATGAGGCTGATCACATGTTGGAGCGTGGATTTATCAAAGATATAAAGGATTTGCTAAGATTTTTACCACGTAAAAGACAAACATTGTTCTTCTCAGCGACCATAGACGATGAAATAAAAAATCTTGCATACACACTCACGCCTAACCCCATCAGAATACAAGTATCGCCCAAAGATCCCGTATCAAAAAACGTAGATCACTCTGTCATTTTTGTGGATATGGATGACAAACGTTTTTTCTTAGAACGAATGGTCAATGAAAATCCTGATAGCAAAATATTAGTTTTCGTTCGTACCAAAGTAAGGTGTGAACGTGTGCAAAAAGCCATGGAAAGAGTCGGTGTGAAATCCATATTCATGCACGGTGGTAAGGAGCAACATGATCGGATGGAAACGCTCAACGCTTTCAGAAGTGGTGAAGCGATGATGCTGATCGCTACAGATGTCAGCGCTAGAGGTATCGACATACCGGATGTAGATTTTGTAGTCAATTATGACTTGCCAGATCATCCTGAAGCTTATGTACACAGAGTAGGTCGTACAGGTCGTGGTACCAAAAAAGGATTTGCTTATTCATTTTGTGACAAAGACGAAGTAGGACTGCTCACAGCGGTAGAAGAATACATCGGTAAAAAAGTAAAAGTCCGTTCACTTGACAAAGATGATTACAAAGAAATCACAGACCTAACGGCAACCAAAAACATGGACCTTAAGCAAATCCTAATAGAATTAACACCCGAACCTAATAAGAGATACGGTAAGAAAAAAGCGAAAAAAAAGTAAATCTAGGCAAGTATTTATTTACCACAAGAATAATCTCCGAAGGTATAGCCAAAGACTATTTCCAATCGGTCTAATGCTGAATTGTTTATAAAACCGTAAGCCACACCGAGACTCATCATTTTATAGTTGAATGTTGCATTAATAAATGGTTGATCGTTTTTTGCATAACCACCACCTAATTGAATTCTTGTTGTATTCGTAAATTGATGACCAATATTTGCACTAAAAATGTAATACCCAAATTGATAGTGGTGTGTATAAAAAGCAGATGGTAAAATACTCCATTTGTCATTGACAGCTATATCCAAAGCAATATGAGATACGAATCTTTGCCCTAAATCATCAGATGAACCCAGAAGTGACCTATTAGGTGTATTGACATGGTTGATTGCAACACCTACAGTAGATTTTATTTTTTCACCTATGTGACCAGTCCATGAAATACCCAGATTGATATCTAAATACCTTACACTTAAATCGATATTCTCCCCGGAAGAAATACTGGGATCAAACCCTTCTGGCGTTATTTGGCTTGGCCACCTTAAATTTCTTCCAGCTAAAGAGGAATTTGCAATTCCTGCTTCTACACCTACAGAAAGATATTGTGGTCTCTCAACATTTTTATTTATAGATTTATGGTATGCTACAGATAGATAATTTCCTAAGTTGGAGAATTTTGACTCACCAGCCACATCATGCATTAGTTTATACCCAAGTCCGATTTTATCATTATTTTTTAATACTATGGGAATATCAAAATTTAGACCTTTAGAGTAATAATTGTTAAAATCAAAAAAATCATTTCTAAGTTGCTGATAATACACACTTGCTCTAGGACCACAATCTGAACCAGCCAAAGATGGATTGACGGTGAGTGGCATTTGATTGTAAAGAAGATAAATATTGTCTTGCGAAAAGATCGATTGACTTATAGAAATCATCATCAATATAGGTAAAATGTATTTCATCTGTTTGCTTTAATTTGTTTCTTAACGATAATTAATTATATTTATTTTCCACTTTTTAGAGTATGTTTAAAAATTTTCTTAGTTGCTAATCAATAGGTTATGGTTCT
>DAOLFJ010000129.1:0-12237 GCA_035326365.1 Saprospiraceae bacterium
GATCTATTATCACTCTCTCCATTTTTACAGCAAGTGATCTCTCTATCTCTACGTAGTGTATTATTTCAAGATTATCAGTAGGTACTTTCAAGGATAGCCTTCTTTTAAAAAGATTTTGCGTCTCTCCTATTTTATAGATACCTTCTTTCTTAAGATATACAATATACAGATAATGAAGTTTCGAATCTTCTCTTTTTATCTCTAATCCAGTCCTTGTAAGGTAAATTTCACATCCTAACGGTCTACCACCACGCTGCCCATTCTCGATGGCTACTTCTCTTTTCCTTTCGTATGCGGATGCATTCCTACTAAGTGTAGGCTCTATAAGTTTCCATACCAATTTTACGCCAAAAGTGGTGAGTTCTATCTCTTGACCAGCATGGTAGGCAAATAAATTGCGGAGTATGGTCGCCTGGTCTGTGGGGTCAAGCTCTAGGATGGCTTCTGACCACTCTGCAAATATGATAAATGATTCTTTTGACATTGTGGGAAATATTAATTTGGTAATTACTTTTTACTTTTTATCCATTCTATGACTAGGCACCATCTAGCGGATCTATCTACCCTCGGGTATTCTGTCTGTTGCTTTACCATCCATGTAAAAAACCATATGGGTACTTCTGAGAGCTTCATCTCTGCAAACTGACCGAATCCTATGACATCATCATCTGTGAGTGCTGATGGTAGATGTGATAGGTTTGGGAGAGATCTATCTTCCTGAGTGCGGATGGTGCTGGTGTATGGGTTAGACATTGATTAATAGATGATATTTTGTGATATTAAATGTTTTCTTTGACCATATGTATACAGATGGTAATAGCTGATCTATTTTATCAAAATCAATGTTGTCTGCTAGTATTTTGACTACTGAATCATAAAAGCTATCATCTTCTGGCCATTTGATAGGATCTATCTTATCCGTAATCCATCCTGCGCTGAAATCTTTTATTATCTTTGACTCTACGCTCTCATTTGCACATTCTACCCATGTATCCGGTAGATCTTGTATATCTTCTAGCTCCCATCCTTGTGCTTCTATATACTCTGATAAATCTGAGTAAAAGTTATTATCTATAAAAAAATTATACATATTATGTGATTTTTAATTTATTATTCTCAATGGTAAACTTTACTTTATCTCCCTGATTATAGATATTACTAGAAAATCTACATCTTCCATTTTTGCCATTCCTTGGGCTATACTTGACACATTCTTTACCGCATCCATCACCCACTAATCCAATATCCCCAAAATGTGAACACCAGAAATATTCTGATCTTTTCTGCATTACGGCTTTTGTGCCTTCGGATTCTGTAAGATTATTATCTGTAAGCTTCTGGAGTATGCTATCTTTTGTGTAACATACAGACTCAATAAAACAGAAAGAATCTACAAAGTAATATCTAGACATATGTATGGGATTTTATTATTTATAAAATTGATCTCTGTATGATCTTGTCATGTCGTAGATGCATCTGAATACATCTACTATGATAAAGACTATGAGTGATATGGTGATGATGGTCATATGGCTATGGATTTTGTGTGGAGTAATGTATTGCCTGGTGACATGGTAAGGACTAGCTTATGTGTAGGTGTGAGATGATGTATGACCTTATGGGTAACATCAGCCCATGGTGTAAGATCTTCTGTACGTGTGCGTGTGGACTTGATGGGCTCCATCACTGGTCTTGGGCTGTCTTTGTAGACGGATACAAATGTCCAGTGTTCGCCACCGATGGTGAATGTGCCTGTGAGTCTGTCACTTATGTATCTGTTTTTTAATGATGATTTGGCCATACCGTGACCTGTCTCGAATAGATGGGTAAGAAACTTATTCATACTCATGAACTGGAGTGTCTTAGTATGATTTATAAAAGTGACGTATTGAACTCTGTCGTCGTACATGTGTGGGAATTTTTTATGACTTAAAATAATGTGTTTTTGTCGTTAAAAATGGGTGCTACGATCTTTCTCGCAGCACCGCATCATACTAAATAATCATTAACAAAATCACATGATGATACCATATCGATGATATGATCATGCGTCTATCTGATCACGGAATTTTATGAGTGCTGTCTTGGATATCCTAGTGGTATCATTGCGCTCTAGTTTTATGTATAGGTCATTTGTTACACGTACACCACGTTTTGTATAATTGTATACTGTAGGTGTGGACACTCCTAGTATCTCTGCTACCTGGTCAGCTGTGAAGCTGGTGAGTGGTATCTTTGCTATTTTTTTGGAAGATATCATACTGCTGCAGGTTGATTTAGCGAATACTGAGCATATCTTTTTCTACCATCTTTGATCATTTGTGTGGCGATGTCTAGGCCTTGGTCTTTTAGGTCAAAGATACGAGCGCCTAGTCTGAAGCATCCGTAAAGGGATAGCGCTTCTATCGGTGTGATGGTCTTGCCTTCACGAAGGTGCTTCTCGATGGATTTGGTCTGTGATGTGATGATATCTTCCATGATTAATCTATTTTTATTTAAAATGAACCTTCTGAATCGTCATCTACAAGATCTATGAGTAGCTCCTGGATGGTGGTTTGCATTTCTTTTAGTCTGTTTCGTTTTTTGATGCTTACGGTTTTGGTTATCTTAGCATCGATCTTACTTTCCATTAGTTCTAAACTATTCAGGATCAAATCAAATTCTTCTTCTGTGACTGTGATTTGTTTTTTTGTGAGTGCCATGGTGATTTGTTTTTGTTAAATGATGAAATGATGTGTAAAAGGTGAACCAGCTTGCAGACTCTTGGATACTGCTACACACTACTGCGTAGACTTTGGCTGGTTCTTATCAAAATGAAAAATTTTAACCGATTTAAAAAGGTGCTCGTCTTTCCGAGCTGTCAACTATTGCCTTGCCCTGTATTTAACTATATCAAATCATCGGGCGTGGGTTCTATCTCGTCAGAATGTGTCCACGACTTTAAGGTTAGATTTCTCGTAGATATGCCAGGACTCGAACCTGAATTATAAGATCCAAAATCTTATGTACTGACCAATTGTACGACATATCTTTGTTTGTTAAATAGAGACTGAAAAAATCCACTTTTGGAGCATCAGTCTCTCTAGGTTTAAAATCCCAAGATCGATTACATCTTTATGATAATCGAGATTTGACACTGGCTATGTGTCTGTCTCTCTGATCTTTTTCGTATTCTCTGATTTGCTGTAAGAGTATCATATAGTGATAGGCTATCACACATATGCATACAAATAGAATTATACATGTGATGGATGCTGTGATGATTAATGTTTTCATGGGTTAAGATTTGGGTCTGTGATAGATATCATTTTTTGGATGAATAGCTTGCGCTGGTCTGTGGATTTATATCTATTCCACCAATATCGATTACCATAATATAATTTATGTCGATTAAATTCTGGATGTAAATATATATTTGGTTTTTGTGATAAAAAATGGTATTTTAATGTTAGATATTCATCCCAACAAATTAAAGTATCTGAATGAATTAATTTTATACGTTCACACAATGAAGTTATACATTTTAAATCCTTAATATCATCCCATAGGATTTTATACAATTCGTGCAAGGTTCTCATGGGTTAAGATTTTCCTAATAAAAAACGACGTGTCCTGCGCTTTGCTACTTGCTTCTGATGCATCTGCATTAGAGCTTGTTTGTTATTGCGCTTTTTGCCTTTTTTGACTAATGATCTTAGCGCATTTCCAAGATCAACAAATCCATATCTTGATGATACTGATGTTTCTGATAACGTTTTCATGTGGGAAATTTTATGATTAAATAATAATTATAATGATGCTGTGTAGACTGCTCTATTGTTACTAGAGATGTGAGAGACTAGACCAGATGTATCTGTGAGTATCTCAGATGGATGGATGGATAAATATTCACATAGATCCTTCATGGCTAATCTAGGGATACGAGTGGCGGCACCTAGCTCGATATTGCACCAGTTAGATACTGTTTGTCGGTCTTTCCGACAATAATCGGCTACGTCCTGAAGCTGCAAGTTTCTCGCTTGCATAAGCTCTTTTAATCTGTATTTCTTTAACTTACTCATATCAATAATAAATATTTGTTTGGTGATACAAAGATATGCAGTTTACAACATATATGCAAATAATTATATAAATATTTCTACAAATATATAATTAGAATTATGGAGTATTCTTCATAAATTTCTGAATATCAATTATATGTAATAATTTTGCATGAAATATTTTATTAAATAATTTTTTGCATGAATGTGATAAATGGTTCTGAGCTGGCATTAATCTTAAAAAAGAAGGGCATAAAGCAGAAAACTATTTGTGAAAAATTAGATATTGATCAGACACTTGTTAGCAAGTATTACAACAATGTCCATACTATGCCAGGGGATTTTATTATTAAAGTAGCTAAGTTAGCAGGACTAGAGATTTCAGATTTGATAAAATCTGATGATTTACCTGTAAATATAGTAAATGAGCCTTCTGAAATATACGAAAAAAGCGACAAGGCGCATCAATCTGCATCTAAAGTAGATTTATTAGTAGATGGGTTGTCTATATCCGAATATATAAAAAAAATAGAACAAAGATTGGCAGAAATGGAACGATCAGTAATTGATCTGCAAAAAAAAAGCTTTAATGTGATGGAAGTAATGGCAATGTAGTTTATAATTTACATACAAATGACAAATTTATGAGTGAAAACAAAACAACAATAGTTGTAAATGACTGGGGAGATTACAACTTAGAAATAGGAGAAAAGGTATATCTATGGTGCAAGCCAGAAACATATGAGATAAATGTCTATAAAAAGGGCACGGAAATGGGTGAAGGTTTTATTGGATTCCAAAAAAATAAAAATCTATATCTTTACTTAAAAAATAGATCCCCATACAAAGCTAGTGTATTTAGCAAATCAAATGGCATGGTTTTTATAGATGTAATAACTCAAGTTAAAATTGCAGAGCCTGAATCTTGGTTTTTACATGGGTTATTGGTATTCCCTCTGTTGTATTTATTTTATCCTTTGGGAGTATATTTATTGTGGCTGAAAAACTATAGCTTTGCAACTAAAATTGTATGGACAGTATTATTTTTTATCACATTTATTGCAATTTATATATTATGAGAAAGTATTTAGCATTATTTCTAACTTTTATGGCCATCAATATGAATGGTCAAATAGATTTATCGCAAAGATTAATCAATAACAAGTACATAGATACTCTAAATCTTGACGATATCATATCTGATTATGGTAGACCTAGCTTTGTAAAAGATAATAGTGTAGTAAAGGATATATTAGGTCCAGAATTGTCATATCATAAAAAAGGATTACGCTTCCATTTTAAACCAAATAATGATTTATGGTTTTTTACCATTCATTTAAGTAGAACATGGGATAAATCATGCTTGGAATGGTTTGCGATTTATACGGATCTATTACAAGATGTAAATGCAGATAAAAACTTGAATGATATAAAAAATATGTTTCCTGATGGAGAACTAAAAGAACCAACAGAAAAAAACAATGTATATTTCTACAAAGTGAATGGATTTAATTTTAAGTTTGAAGGAGTTACAAAATATCTTGAGAGTATTTCTTACTTCCCAAAGGACTTTAAATAAACTTATAAGTTGATTTCTTGGGTTTTTATGTGTGCTTCGACCATATCGCAATAGTCATTTATCTTTTTTGCAAGTTCGGACTCTAGGAATCTTTTTTTTGACTCTATCTCTCTGGACTTTCCTTTGGCCTTGTGGAGAAATCCTGTCTTTTTGTTGGAAAATTTTTTACCTTTGGAGAAAGTGCCTTGTGTTTGTGGTTTCATTTTTTCCAAAATTTATCATGTGATATATCATCAAATAAAAAATCGTAATTAATGTCCATATCATTATCAACATGTGTTTGTCTTTTTACTAACTTCATCTTTGGGTAATCATTATCGTAAGTATGTACTTCATTCATAAAATTTAAAGAACTCATTTCATGTTTAAAGTTCTCTATTGCATCATTTAATGAATTAGGCCAATTATTACCTATTTCAAGTTCTACAATTATTCCTACAATACTTTTATCTCTACCACGGTATAATAAACCTTCTTGTATTTCCTTCATTCGTACATAAAAAGGAATATCTATAATTGCTCTATTTAAAGCAAATTCCAAAAAATCAGCAAATGATTCTGTTTTATTTTTTCTATTAATGATCATAATTCTTGTGATTTTTGGTAATACATATACTTATTAAAACATACACTATTGTATTTTTTAAACTGGATAAGTGCTTCTGCATCGATCTCATCGGCAATATTATCTACGATGATCTCTGGACCTGTAGTATGGACTACATTATCGCAAAAGTGGGATATTTCTTTTTTGACTGTTATCATTTTTTGGTAAATTTGTTAGTTATGGCCCAATCTGCACCCAATAATCCACCTGCAAGAGATAATACTACGAGTATGTAATTACCATGCAGCATAGCATTAACACCTAGAGATGTAGAGCATAACCAGGTGATGTGTACCGCTATACCGCTATGGAATACTCCGAAACGGTCACGAGTGGCATTGTACATGACATTGCGAGTACGGAAGTAGATAAAAAGGAGATTGGACACAAAGATGATGATACCTTGTGTGTATAATGGGAGATCATTCATGTTCATTTGATTTTTAAAAAAAAATTAAATCCTTCCATGCTGCTTCAAAAGATGAACCTTTATCAAATGGACATTCTGATGAGATGGGTTTTTTCTTTCTAAATGTGATGACTTTATTAAATGCATCTTGTACATGCTCTAGATCATATTTTTCATTTGTCTCTTTTATAAAAAGTTCTACAGCTTCTTCGAATGTTTTTGGGCGATTTATATTATACCCTTCGCCCCATTCTTTGAGCATTACAAAGAAATCAGTTCTATTATAATCTAATTTTGCACGTAAAACATCTATATGTATAGATATCTGATTGTTTTCTTTTATCGTCGCTATTGTGGTCATAAACCATTCGTAATATTCTGGATTTCGTGTCATATTTATTTTAACATTTTTCTTACATTAATCATTTCTATTGCTTTTATGTCGCCTTTGTAGGCTCGTTCCTGGAGCTGTGTATCTATTTTGTATTTTCCTATGGCTATACCCTTAATGTAGGACAAATATAAGCCTTTTTTTGCTTTCCAATCTGCTTTTATTTCGGTGATATTCTCTGGATGTAGGGCTATTATTTCATCGATGGAGTAAGATAACTCACCATATATAGTGATCTGGTCTGCGATGGCTTTGGGTAAGGCTGCTTTTTGCTGTTCGATCTGATCTGTGAGCCATTTTAGGGTATTAAGTACTACTTCGGGTTTATCAGACTTAAGGAGCGCCACCACTAGACGTTTTGCCTGTGGTTCGTCGTCATCATCTAGGATGCGGTCCAGTTCTTGCTGTGTATAGGACAATATGGCTATATATGTCTCTATAGGAGCGTCTGATATGGTGGATAGGTCTATCATTTGACTGCTTTTGCTCTGTTAATGTGCTTTTTTTGTGTCATGTATCGGGTCTTCCCTGCTCTGAATGCTTCATATGTGGGAAACATCTCGACGCCTACTTCATTCCATTCAGACTCTACAGCTTCATAAGCGGCTTTATTTGTTTTATAATCACCCAAAATATCATAGAATCTGGACCAATATCGACTAGCTGAGTAGGTTTTCCCTTCGTCGTGGGGCTGGTGTGCATCAGGAGCGATGATCTTAGTGATAGCATTGCGATAGGCTACGCCTGTGGCGTTGGTGCCTTTGGATAGATATAAGAGCTTGACATCATTACACTGATTAATGATCTTGATGATGATGGCATTGATATAATCGCATTGCGGATGGTGTGGGAGTACTCTGTGAGACTGTTTGCACCACTGTTCTGGAGTACATTTGATTTTGGTACTCATTTTTATACGTTTACCGGGTAAATAATCATATATGAGTGTGATATACTTTGTTTTACCTGATCTATCGGCTGCGAGATTGAAGCGTATATTTGCCATTTTCTAGAGTTTTATTATTTGTGGGTCGTAAGGTTTGTATGTCATTGAGTGGTCTATCCATGCTGCATAAGCCATTACGGCCGATACTGGACCATCTATTTTGCGCTGTTTGTTCGTTCGTTCCATTTTTATAAGTCCTGATCCTACTTCTTTGATCATTACATTAGAGAACATCCACCTAGTGATAGGATTCATACCGAAATCACACTCTTTTTTGTGGATCATCTCACCTAGACGTTTGGTAGGTGGCGACATGTGACCAGTGGACTGTGTAAATTTAAAGACATTGAGTCCTGCCTTTTCCATTTGCTCGTAAAAATATGAAATATTCCATGCATCAAAATAAATGCGGTGTATCTGGAAATTTTCATGATACCATATCAAATCTGCTAAAATAGTATCATAATCTGTGGTCTCTCCTTTGGTCAATGTGATAAATCCACCTTCAGCCATTGCGAGATAGTCTATTTCTAAGGTATTTTTAGTACCACCATCATTGGCTTTACTCTCAGGTATCCAGTAATGTACAAAAAAACGGCCAAAAGGTGGATTGTCAAGGTCCGGGATGAACATCGAGAAAGCGCAAATATCACCTTGATCTGAGTATGCCATATCTAGACCTGCAGTGCATTGCGCCCCTTTGAACGATTGTAGCTCCCATACACTACATGAAGCCATATATTTATCATCAGGTATCCATTCAGATGCAGAAGACACCCACATAGATAAGTGCTTTGTCTTAAAATCTACGATAGCAAAACCACCCTTGGCTTTGGATTCTATAAATTCGGACTCTAGGGCATGAAGTTTGGGAGATGCTCCAAGGTTTGGATTTGCTTTACCCCAGTTTTTTTTATCTTGCCAGTCATCATCTTTATCGAGCTCAAATATCATGGCAAAGATATTGTCATTCTCCACCGATCCCTTAAGTATCTTTTTGCAATACTCATAATGTTCATGGCATGGACCACCGATATTAAAGCCTGGAGTGGTAAGCCTGTACATAATAGGGCTATCATGCTTTACACCACCTTTTTTGATGGATGATATGATAGCATTGGTCTTGTGGATGTGGTATTCGTCAGCAGATCCGCAATAACAGCCTTTACCTTCTAGTGTATTGGCCTCACGAGATACTTTAGCTATAAATGATTTTGTCTGTAGATCGATAATCCTATGAATAGACAATTTACCCATGAAGGCCGTACGATCTTTGATCTCAGGATATTCATCACATAGTTCGCGAATGATAGCCAGTGCCATCTCAAACACTTCACCAGCTTGCTCTCTAGATGTAGCAGCTGTATAAAATTCACCACGTATCTTTTTATCAAGGTAAAAATGTGCTACGATCATGGCCGCCACTAGCGTAGATTTGGCATTTTTACGAGCTACCTGAAAGTATATGTCAGTATATCGACGTACAGTCTTATTTTTTTTGTGTCTCCACCCTACTACAGAAGCAATAAAAAACGCTTGGAATGGCTGTATAGGGAACAAAGGTTTTTTACCATCTTTATCTACATCTTGATCTGTCAGTCTCATCATCGAGATAAAACTGATGTATTTATCAGCTTGCTCCCGATCAAAGTAGTAAGGAGATTTATTCTTTTCGGACTTGGCAATATCATCCACATGTCGCTGTACAGCGAGTGCTATTGTCTCAGGTACAAGTATTTTGCCTGTCTGGACATCATGGATATATTTGTCGTATAGGGTCAAGGGGTGTATTTTAGTTCTTTAAGTTTATCTTTTGCCATTTTCAAAATTCTTTTAGCCATTGGTTTATATTTATTTACTTGCTTGTAATGCTCAATCACTTCATCACCTGTTAACTTTCTAAAATGTGATGATAACCACCATTTTATATTTAACGGATCATTAAACATTTCAATAGTAATAAACTTACCTAAAACGTCGTCCACTTCAAAAATACCTCCTAACCAAGGCTGAAAATTCGAAAATGTACCAATATCTTTTTTGTTTCTAGATATTACACAAGGGAAGTTTTCATTTATACATTTTACTAATGTGCCTTTATTCATTTTATCCTATTTTTAAATATTATAAGAATTGCGTTTATCATTCTAATAAATTTTGCATTGGTGATTTTGGTTATTTACAGTATTCTAGTTCAGTTTCTAATACTAATGTGAAAAAGTTTTGTAACTGATGTAAGTATTTAATAGATTTAATCTGACGATCATAAAAGTGGAATCCTGACCATTCAGGGATTTTACTTATAATAAAACTTACACAATGTATTTCTTTATGAGTAAATACAGTTTTAAATATTGATTTATATGATATTTCAAAGCCAAAATTTAAAAGGTAATCATCTGATATTTCAATAGGATTATCTATTGTCATTCCTCTTTCAAGATTTGAAAGATAATGTCCGGTAATAATCAATTCCCTACCATCTGATTCTAAGTAATTGCCTATACTTAATTGTTTTTTGTTTATCATTCTAATAAATTTTGCATTGGTGATTTTGGTTTCTCTACTTCTTTGATGGCTGCACCTAGTTTTAGCCTTGATCTTGCAGCTGGTGTAAGTCCTAACTCTGCACTGAGTGACATGACAGCTCTAAGGGCATTGGATGCAATGGCATTTTCTGGAGCTGCGTATTTTTTGCCAGATCGGGGATCTACCTTTGTATATCCGTTTTTTCGCATTTCTTTCATAGACTCATAATATCTAGTGTTTTCCATGACCAGCTTTGCGACTATCTCGATATCTGGATTCTCTAGGACGCCACTATTTATAAGATCTCGACAAATATCTAAGAACATGAGTTTCTCAGAAGTGCTAAAATACTTAGGGGCTTCGGTCACTGCTTCTATCTTACCGGACGAAACGATATGATCAGGATTATCTCTGCCTTTGCGGAGCGTTCCTTGGATTTCTTTTATTTCGATGGGTAATTTCTTGCGGCCCTTTGCCATATTATAACTTTAAATCTGAAAATCTCCAATTTTGGCACTGCGAAATATTTGACGCAGCGTCGTCGTGGTGAGAACGATTGTCTATATCTTTTTTATACCCCCCTTTTTTGTCAAAAAAACAATAAAAAAGTGCTAAAATCATGCGTTTATCTTAATTATTAACCATACTAAAAGAATTAAATTTACCATCGATAATATCAATACAGCATTATTACTATCGCTTTCTATGTAACCTTCTATTGGTTCTGGTGATGGTAGGATCACAACTCTATGTGGTGGTGGTGGTGGTGGATTTTCCATCTTTGGTAATCGATCATCAATAGGATTAATTGATATCAATCGTTTATTTTTAATGTAGGCATTAATCTCATATGCATCGATTACATACTCAGACACTCCATCTTCTGTTCTCATTATTGCTTTAAATTTCATCTGTTCTTTTTTATTAAATTTATCAATTACATCTACCAAATGCTCTAACATTCTTAATATCTCTATAATCTCTTTTAATGTGAGATAAAATTGTGACTCATAATAATCCTTGATGTATGGTCTTATGCTCATGGGTTTATCTTTAACTAGGTAAGTCTAAAGGAAGAAATGTATATTCAATTGAAATTAAATCATTATAGAGCTCAATTGTATTTATTTGATTCAATATAAATTTACCTAATGGAACTTTAGTACCTATAGCATCTAAAGATAGATCATAGTAATTACCTATGATTAAATTTGATGGATAAATGTATTCTTTGTGTTGATGTCGTTGATTGGGATTAATAATAGCTATCTTAATACTTATGTAATCTTTATGCAAAGAAGTACTCAATTCACCATGTACATATGTTGAATTTACTTTAAGTCTAATATTCTTTAATGCTTCCATACTGCTACTATATTTTTGATTAAAACTTTTGTTACTCTGTTTATAAAATTACCATCAATGTAGATGGATGGGTGTATAAATCGGTTTATATCTCTGACATCATACACTTGTTTGTCATGTAGTGGTATCTTATTAGGATCATTCCACATCTGCAGGGATATAATGACCATAATCACCCACAAATGCAGGTATCTCACCACGAGACTCTTTGTTTCTTTTCTCATCATCATGAGACTTGCATAAGTTCTGCAAATTGCGTTCATCCCACAGTGCACCACCAGAACGTACTGGTATAATATGATCCGTTGTACGGCCAAAGTTATACTTACCTTGTCTATTACACTCAGCACACATAGGATAATCTTTCTTAT
>DAOLFJ010000130.1:0-12231 GCA_035326365.1 Saprospiraceae bacterium
GATGTCTAAATAGGCGCGTGCTCGATCATCTATTGACAAGGTCGTATCAGAATAATCTGTTATTTTAGGACAAGAAGCGGTGCTTGTGATGCCTTGTAGTTTGCCTAAAGATATGAAATGATCCAACTGATTTATAGTAGATGTGATAAAGCTATAAGGTTTGTTAAGATGTCTTGCAGCTGGTCCGATGGGCATCATTTTACCTTCGAATTCATGACAGCTTTTACATTGGATGAGATTGGGTACGCTATAATTTACGGTTTGGTTTTTGCCCGCTTCATCGATCCATGCTACTTCTTTGGTCTCGCCTGCTATGGTGAGGAAAGCATCGTTTTGCGCTTCATTCCAAATGTACGTGAGCGCAGTCCAATCGTTATTTTCACGGATAAGTACCCTAGTCTCTACGTGTTGTAAGTCTTTTTCTGGCTGTCTGAAATCCTTCGGATAATAAAAAAACTTAAAGATCAAGCTACCTTCAGGGAAATCAAATGCTTGGTCTTCGTGGTACGAAATTGCTGTTCCTTCTGGCAGATAAATAAATCTTTTTTTGAAGGCATAGTCAGTAAAAAGCGACGAATTCAGGTCGTAAGGTAAAACGCCATCTTTGGGTTTTGTCTCAGCAAGTGGTAAATCAAACATACCATAATCTGACAGTTTTTTCAAAGTTTTTACATCTTCTATGCTACTGTGGGTATAGTTTTCTTCTGTGATTTGGACGGATTGATCCTTTTGTTTACAAGCATTTGGCATTAAACAAATGGCAAGGAAAATTAATGAAGGAAATACAAGATTACTACGAAATATATAAGACATTTGGAGAGATTTAGAGGTTATTGGCCAGGAAATTTGAAGGTGGTTTCTTTCACAATACCTTCTTTACACAGATATGGACTCGGGTCTGTAAGGATGTTTTTTAGATTTTCAGGAATGTTTAGATTGGCAAAAGATGCTTCGGATTGATCCATACAAAAAACAAATCCATCTTTTAGTTTGGTATCCGAAAATCCATCAATCACAATATCAGGCGTATCCATAAAAAACTTGGTTAGAAACAATTTCCCAAAATCGGATTCCATAGTAGGAAACCAATGCGAGTTGGAGAAAATATTGTCATGGATAAAAACATAATTCGGATATGGATCATACAGGCTATCTAATTTGTACTGATGATTGACAGGTTGACCAGAAGCGTCATTTTCCTTTTTGTCCTGAGACATTTCTGTCACCAAATCATAACTAATGATAGCTGTCGGACAAGTACGATTGTCCTTAATTTCATTGCCAAAAATTTCTATGTTTCTCGTAGCCAACAACATAATGCCAGTCCCAGGCGGCACCATACCTACGATATTGCCTTTTGGTGCAAAATTTGTGTGATTGTTGCTGATGACTTTATTATTAAATACCCTAGTGTGGTGCCCATATTGGGTCAATCCAGGAAGATCAAATACTAAGATTCCGCCTGTATTATTGTATGTATGGTTGTCGTAGATTTCTACAAAATTACTGTTTTCGCTTTCGATACCTGCCACATTTTCGTACACCACATTTCGCCTGATCACGACAGAATCTGATTGCCCCACGTACACACCTGCATCAGATGCGCGAGCGGCTACGCAATCTTCTATCACCACACGTTTGCAAAGTACGGGATAAAAGCCGTAAGCGCCATTACTTTCTTTGGCACCATTGGTCCAGTAAACCTTTACTTTGGAGAAAAGAATACCATCTGTATCTGTGACTTTGATGTTGTCGCCCTTGGCGTCTTCTACGGTAAAACCTATGAGTTGTATATTTTTACAATTTGAGATTTTGATACCTTCTGCACCTTCTTGTTGGCCTTTGAAAGATAGTATCGTTTTGTCCATTCCAGCGCCCATGATGACAATGTCTGATTTGCCATCCATCATCAGACTGCGAGTAAACCAAAAATGACCAGCATCAAGACGGATAGTATCCCCGTTTTTTGCAGAAATAAAAGCAGTTTGCAATCCCTTTTCGATATTTTTCCAAGCAATACCTTGACGTTCATCTTCTTGTTGGCAGCTGAAGAAGGTCGAGAAAATGACGACATAAAGACCTAGGATATATGATGATTTTCTGGACATAAAAGGGTGGCATTTGATATGGTAGCAAATTTAAAGGATAAAATGGTAATGGCAAATTTTATTTGAAATAGAAGTTTTATAAAGTTTGGATTTTGTTTGCCTGGAATAGTTTGGATTTTTATGGGAAACAGGGTTTAACTGGGTAATTAAATCAAAGCCTTAAGTCACTATTAATATCTAGTTATGGCTGTCATTCGGTTCTATAAATTCTTGCTTATCACTACCTGATATCTGATGTATTCGAGGGAATGTTTATGATTACAATCCTTCTGCATTTGATAAAGTAATAAAATTAATGCATATTTGCACTTCTTCAATTTTTGGGTGAATAGAAGTTGGAAGAAAATATTTTACCATACAATTACATTGCAATGTCAAATAATAAAAAGCCAGCTCTAGCTGAAAAAAGAGAACCATCTACTGAGAAAACTAGATTGCACAAACGAAATAAACATAGAGAGCGATATGACTTCAAAAAGATGATAGAAAAGCATTCTGCGTTAGCATCTTTTGTGTTGCCTAATAAGTATGGAGATGAGTCCATCGATTTTTCAAATCCATCTGCTGTAAAAGCATTGAACACGGCTCTTCTAAAAACTTATTACGACATCCAACAATGGGATATTCCCAAAGACTATTTATGTCCGCCTATACCGGGACGAGCAGATTATATCCACCATATTGCAGATATTTTAGCACAAAAGAATTATGGCAAAGTGCCTTTTGGTTCTAGTATCCGATGTCTAGATATTGGCGTAGGAGCAAGCAGTATTTATCCAATCATCGGTGTCAAAGAATTTGGGTGGTCTTTTGTTGGAACGGATATCCATGCGAAGTCATTGGCTTCCGCTCAAGATATTGTCAATGAAAACGACATCTTGAAGGATAATGTTACGTTGAGATTACAGTCGGACGCCAAGCATATTTTTCAAAACATTATACAAGATGGTGAATTTTTTGAGCTGACAATTTGTAATCCGCCATTTCATGCTTCGGCAGAAGACGCCAAATCTGGAAGTGATCGCAAAATCAAAAATTTGAAACTCAAGAAAGCGGTATTAAATTTTGGTGGACAAGAGAATGAATTGTGGTGCGAAGGTGGTGAAGACAAATTTGTACAATCGATAATCACCGAAAGCAAATCATTTTCGACTGCTTGTTTGTGGTTTTCAACACTGATCTCTAAGCAATCCAATCTAAAACGCGCTTATCAAACCCTTGAAAAAATTGGTGCTTTCGAGAGTCGCACGATTCCGATGGGACAAGGCAATAAGACGAGCAGAATATTGGCATGGACTTTTCATAATGTGGAAGCACAGAAGGAATGGGCCGCTAGTCGATGGAGTAAAGTGGAAGTGGAGTGAGATAAAAAAGGCATTAATCCTTCGGTTTTAAATTAGTGCAATTATAAAAAAATGGAAAAGATGAGATATAGATTTTATTTTTTGATGATTGTTTTGGTTGGTATTTTTTCTTGTAACATTAACCCCAAAGACAATATTACTTATCCTGAATACTATAAATTAAAAAGGAAGATTTCTAAGGTAATGGAGGATGGCGATCTAGATATTGGTATTCTGAAATTTGATAGCTTAATTGCAAAGGTACCATTTGTTCCTTCTTTTGACTATTTTAGGATGGCAAAATTTTGTGCAGAAAAGGGAAGATGTGATATGGCCGTAAAGTATCTTGAATTATCTTTTAGAAATGGTCATGAATATGATGAAGTTGTTAATTCAATAAACCAATTGAGCTCTTGTATGCTGAAGTTAAAAGACCTGATTTTCAAAGAGTCAAGCATTCATCAAAAATATTTTAATTTTGAGTACAAAACCATTATTGACTCTATGTTTATGGTTGATCAAAATGCAAGAGAAGGAAAGGGTAATGCTATTGGTGACACGGATTCTTTAAATTTTATGTTACTTTTGGATTTGATCAAAAGGTATGGTTATCCAAGTGAACAGTTGATTGGGTCTTCAAGTGCATTTAATGCGTATATCATGTTGTTACATATGGACAGAGATTTAGACAATGTAAAATTAAAACCAATACTTGATGATGCTTTTAATCATGGGTACTTAGATCCAACTGGATATGCATGGATAGTGGATAGACGAAGAATTTGGGGGCCTAAAAAAATCGAACCATATTATTATCATATGAGGTCTGAACATTATGACGATCTAACTAAAAATGAGATAATCGAAATCAATCGAAGACGTGATTCCATAGGACTCGGCCCCATATGACAGGAACAATTTAATATAGCCAATTGGCAAAAAATCTCCATTTTTTATTATTTTTGCAGTCCTAAAACATATCAAAGCTTATGTCAAATGTAAAAGTCGGCTTGGTGCAGATGTCTTGTGTAAAAGAGACAGAAACCAATCTAGAGAAAGCCATCAGAGAAATAAGAGTAGCAGCTAGCAAAGGCGCAAATATAGTTTGTCTCCAAGAGTTATTCACATCTCTCTATTTTTGTGATGTAGAAGATTATGATAATTTTGCATTGGCTGAAGCTATTCCCGGTAAAACCACGGAGACATTATCTGTGGTAGCGAAGGAGCTGAATGTGGTGATTATTGCGTCGCTTTTCGAAAAAAGAGCTGAAGGTCTTTATCATAACACCACGGCTGTAATTGATGCAGATGGCACCTATCTTGGCAAATATAGAAAGATGCATATTCCAGATGATCCTGCTTTTTATGAGAAGTTTTATTTCACGCCAGGAGATTTGGGATATAAGGTTTTTCAAACAAAATTTGCAAAAATAGGTGTACTTATTTGTTGGGATCAATGGTATCCTGAGGCTAGCCGTATCACTGCTTTGATGGGTGCGGAGATTATGTTTTATCCTACAGCTATCGGGTGGGCGACATCACAAGATGAAGAAACCAATACTGACCAATACAATTCATGGCAAATTATGCAGCGATCTCATGCTGTAGCGAATGGCGTGCCTGTGGTCAGTGTGAATAGAGTAGGATTCGAGCAAGATGGTGCCATGAAATTTTGGGGAGGAAGTTTTGTAGCTAATGGACAAGGCAAATTGCTTTACTTAGCGTCGCACGACCAAGAAGAAACCAATGTTGTGGATATTAATCTTCGTGAGACAAATGAATTCCGAATTCACTGGCCATTTTTAAGAGACAGAAGGATCGACAGTTATCAACCCATTACCAAAAGATTTATAGATGAAGATTGATTTTACGCCTAGGGAATTAGGGTTTTATTTTCCTGCAGAATTTGCACAGCAAAACGCAATGTGGTTGTCTTGGCCGCACAAAGAAGCGTCTTGGCCTGGCAAGTTGCACCTGATATACGATCCATATGCTGAGTTTATACTTCGTGTCGCATCTCATCAAAAGGTGTGTATCAATGTTGCGGACGAAGTCATGCATCATGAAGCATTAGAGAAGATCAAAAATGCCAATTATTTTGGATCTGTATCTAATTCCGACAAAGTATTAAACAATATTTCATTCTATTATCATCCTACCAATGATGCTTGGTGTAGAGATCATGGTCCTGCTTTTTTGATCAATCCTGAGACAAAAACAAAAGCCATCGTAAATTGGGGATATAATGCATGGGGCGATAAATATCCTCCATATGATCTTGATGATGTAGTACCTACTTTGATTGGTGAAAAACTAGGACTACAAGTCTTTCATCCAGGCATTGTCATGGAAGGTGGAAGTGTCGAGTTTAATGGTAAAGGTACAATCCTTACTACGACTGCTTGCTTGCTAAATAAAAATAGAAATCCGCATTTATCCCAATACGAAATAGAGCAATATCTTGTGGAATATTACGGTGCAGAACAAATTTTGTGGCTTGACGAAGGTATCGTAGGCGATGATACGGATGGACACATAGATGATATCACAAGATTTGTAAATGAAGATACCGTGATTACGGTGATAGAACACGATAAGTCTGATGATAATTATGACTTGCTAAAAGACAATCTGAAATTGCTCAAAAAAATGAGATTGGCCGATGATCGATCTTTAAATATTGTGGAGTTGCCTATGCCAAATCCTGTGATTTATGAAGATCAAAGATTGCCTGCTTCATATGCAAATTTTTATATCTCCAATGAAAATGTGATCGTACCTACCTTCAGAGACGATCGGAATGATCAAGACGCTTTAGAGATTATTCAAGAGTGTTTTCCAGATAGAGAAGTTGTGGGTATCGATTCAGTAGATATTATTTGGGGATTGGGAAGTTTTCATTGTTTGAGTCAACAAGAGCCATCGGTGTGATTCTAGAAAAATAAATGAAGAAAATTCCAACATGTCCCCTGCATTAATGATCAAACGGTTTCCTTTAGGGGCAGGTTAAAAAACGTTTGATCATTATTCAATTTGTTTTTTCGGTGTGGATTCACACAACTTATCTGTAAAGAGTACGCCTTGTAAGTGATCAAATTCATGTTGGAATATGATGGAGGTGAAGTCAGTTGATCTTGAAGAACCAGACAATTTTTCTCTCACCAGTTGGCCAGTTTCATTAAAGTATTCTACTTCTATCCAAGGATATCTCACGGAGTTGCCACGAGTGTCAGGTATGGAAAGACAGCCATCTCCTTCAAAACAAATAGTTTCATCGGGTTTAGAAATGATCTTTGGATTGATAGCAATTTCTATGGGTCTGTCGGCTTTGTCGATACGCATAAATAAGAAAACATTACGAGATATTCCTACTTGTGGTGCTGCGATACCTACACCCGACTCCGCAGCCATCGTTGCTTTTAATCTTGATATAAGAAGATCTAAGAGCCTTTTGTCTTTTACGAAATCAATATTTTTGCATGTAGTTCTTAAGACTTTATTATCATTAGGTTCTGTAACTTGGAGTACTCGGAATGGTGTGTTTTCTGCTTCACTTTGGATGAGGACTCTTTCGTAAGCGGTCATTTTTTGGACTGTTTTACAAGATGCGATGGAAAAGATGATGAAAATAAAAAATAATATACGATGCATAATGGATTGAATTTTAGAATAAAAAAGACTTAATCTTCTACAAAAATCAACTCTTCTACTGCTCTATTTGTTGAGCTGAAATTAATGCCAATAATAAAACAAGGTTTTTTTAAGTATCTGTATGCATCGAGATACCCTTTGTCCTTTACTTGTTGTACGGCTTCTGAAGCTGTTTTGTCAAGTTTAAATTCTAAACAGAAAATACCTTCTTCAATGTTAATAATTGCGTCAGCCCTACCCAATTTTGTGTGTACTTCACTTTGGACATATACGCCTAGGTACGTAAATAATAGATGGACAATTGCATGATAAAAGTGCTCATTTTCACGTTGCCACAAGTCATAGGGAAGCTGAGCAAAAGAACGATTGATGGTATCTTTGAGTAATGCTGCATTTTTTAGTCGGATACTATCGAGTAAGTCAAAAGGCAAGGCAGAAATTTCGTGTGCAGATTTATTGGTGTAAGCTTGTGTAAGATAAATTAAATATGAAGCTCTGACTTCTCGATTTGGGTAATCAAGTTTGACCCGATCAAATTCCCAGTCATGCTTGACTATGGTAAGGTATCCTGTTTGAAAAAGTATTGGGACAATTTCCATTTTATCAATATCAAAATTAGACAATAAAAAAGAACTTACTTCCAAATTGGTGATGTCATAAAATTTTTGGGCTTTAGCCATGTCCATCAAAAATGTGGGTGTCCCAGTGGCAAACCAATGATTGTAATATTTACCATTGTCGGAAAAAAATTTCAATAGTGAGAAAGGATTGTACAAGCTAGGTCCATCCATATCCCAACGATAGCCATTGTACCACTCTTTTATTTTGACTACATCATGGATTTTTAGCTCTTCAATAAAATTTGTTTCTAATTCTTTTTGTGTTATCCCACAAATGGAACTGAAATTGGGACTGAAAGTAAGGTCAAATAAATTATTCAAATCAGAAAAAATGCTAACTTGACTAAACTTACTCACGCCTGTAATAAACACTAATTTGAGATAAGGGTCAGCATCTTTTAGAATAGAATAAAAAGTCTTCATTACACTACGATGCTCACGAGCTATGTGAATGTTTTCTTTGTCCAGATAATCAATGATAGGTTTGTCATATTCATCAATTAAGACGACGACTTGTTTTTTGTATTTTTTGTGTAAAGCTTGAATAAGCTCCTTAAAACTCTGGGAAGTATCGCTTTCAATTAATGTCAATCCATATTGTGCGGCACTACTTTTTAAACTTCTTGTTAGAGCAATTTCTAAACCGGATTCTCTATATCCAATATTTGAAAATGAAATTCTAATAATTGGGTATTCTTCAAATACCCATTTGTCTTCGATGTACAGCCCCTTGAATAATTCTTTTTGACCTTTTAGGATACATTCTATTGTGCTGATAAGCAATGATTTACCGAATCTTCGTGGCCGTGATAAGAAGTAGTATTTATTTTGGATTAGTAAATTAAATATATGTTCTGTCTTATCTACATAAATAAAACCGTTTCTTCTGATTTCACCGAAATCTTGCTGCCCGACAGGATATCTCTGTATTGTCATGATGCAAAGATAAGCATTTTATAATTCAAGGATTAGGTATTTTTTTAGTTTAAACATGAAGTTGAGAGTCTTTTGTCGATTTCATCATTTTGATAAAACTGATTTAATTTTGTCTTGATTCAATAATATTGCTATCTTCGCATTACGAAAAAATGATGAGCAAATGATGCAGTCCGCCGAAACCAGAAATTTATTATACGCCCAAATTGAAACTATCCATCATCATGAAAGTTGGACGATTGCCCAAAAAAATAAAGCACTTTTTGAAGTATTTACGCTAATATTAGAAGAAGCAACTAAGGAAGAAAGGCTTAATTTCACGACCTTGTTTTCTAGACTTGCTTATGTCGGGGCCAAATTTCAATTGACAGGCACTACCTTACATCATAGCCACATGTTCAGAAAAGCAGTGGAACAATCCAAAATAGACAAAGAGAAAGAAGGTCTTTATTTTGAGCTAGGTGCATACATTTGTGAATCTTTGCTTAATGAAATTTTCAAAACAAACATAAGTCATCACTATTCGCTAAGTCAGGAAGCGACACAATATTTTGTAGGAGATCAAAAAAAGATGATTGGTTTTAAGCCTGTTGTGGAAGCAGTTCTCTATGAAGTTGATGCAGATAAAAGGCATTTACATTTCTATGATGAAGAAGATCCTGTAAATGAAAAAACAGCAATTTACGACGTTCATGACAAAAATGAACAATTCAATCAAAATGTAGAATCTCTTCGCAAAACATTTTCTCTTCCCATTCACATCAATTTGATAGATGTGGAAATTCGCGAGGATGGCATTTATGTACCTACAGCCATCATCATTCAACCTGATCATATGGTAGATGTAACTGCCATTGCCGAATGTTTTAAAGATTATGGTTCGGAGCCTTTTTTGTATCTCATTTCTAAATTTAAACCTGCTGAATCAACACCTTCTTTGCTTATAGGTAATCTTGTGAATTTTATGTTGGACGAATTGATTTCTGATCCAAAGGTAGAATTCAAGACTTTGCTTATGAAAATGTTTCATACCAACCCATTGGGTTTTGCTATTTTGGACGATCATGCTATCAAAGACTTAATGGACAAAATAAAAGGACATTTCAGAAATTTGCAGTTTGTGGTGTTACAAGAATTCAAAACTTTTGATATAAATAGAGAGACCATTTTCTTAGAACCATCTTTTTATTCAAGAGATTTTGGTATCCAAGGTCGTTTAGATTTACTCCATCAAAAAAAGGATAAAATCACGTACGATATTATAGAATTAAAGAGTGGAAGCACATTCAAACCTAATGTGTATGGCATCAATGCTAGTCATTACATTCAAACCTTGTTGTACGATCTGATGATAAAATCTACCTTTCAGACCAGAGCGAGATCGGTAAATTATATCTTGTATTCCAAAGAATCGGACAAACCATTACGTTTTGCGCCGCCCGTACGAAATCAGCAATACGAAGCGATGAAACTACGTAATGACCTACTTGCCATCGACCAAAAAGTGAAAGAATGTGATGTAGATAATGCTATTTTGCAATACATAAAACCACAAAATTTTCCTAAGCTAAAAGGATTTAATATAAAAGATATTGAGAATTTTTATAATGTATATACTACTTTAAGTCCATTAGATAAGTCCTATTTTGATCATTATTCTGCATTCATATCAAGAGAGCAGTCATTGGCCAAAACTGGCGAACATGGCATCAATAAGTCAAATGGGCATGCAGCCTTGTGGCTTGAAAATGGTGATGAAAAAAAGGAACGATTTGCCTTACTTTCTGGCTTGACCATCATCGATAATAAATCATATGAAGAAGATGCCATCATTACTTTTGCCAGAAATGTGGAAGATATCAATTTGGTGAATTTTAGGATAGGAGATATTACCGTACTTTATCCTGTGGAAGCTGGTAGGATTCGCCCTGTATTGAGCAATCAAATATTCAAATGTACGATCACTGATATGAACAATGAAACAGTGACTGTCAGATTAAGAAGTAAACAATACAATCAAACCCTATTTTCGACAGATAAAAAATGGTCACTAGAGCAAGATAGCTTGGATAGTGGATTCAATACCATGTATAAAAGTTTATTCACTTGGGCGGCTTCTCCGATGGAATATAGAGCATTAATATTGGGAATGAAGAAACCTAGGTTTAAGGAATCGACAGATATTATTACATTTGATGATGATGTAACGCCAGCTCAGGCTACTATTTTGAACCGTATCCTTGCAGCCAAAGATTATTTTCTCCTTTGGGGACCACCAGGCACAGGAAAAACTTCGGTGATGTTAAAAAATCTAGTCAAACACCTTCACCATCATACACGCGAAAATATTCTTTTGCTTGCTTATACCAATCGAGCTGTGGACGAAATATGTGAAGCTGTGATGTCGATAGATGCAGATTTTAAGGATAAGTTTTTACGACTAGGTAGCAGATTGAGTACAGACGAAAGGTACGAAAATAACCTACTCGATCAAGTGATAAAAAAGTCTTCTTCAAGACAAGAAATTATCGAACTTTTGATGTCGAGAAGGATTTACATTTCTACGG
This sequence comes from Saprospiraceae bacterium, assembly GCA_035326365.1. Taxonomy (GTDB): domain Bacteria; phylum Bacteroidota; class Bacteroidia; order Chitinophagales; family Saprospiraceae; genus OLB9. The sequence continues at coordinate 11,226 of DAOLFJ010000130.1, forward strand.
TTTCTAGTGTGGTCAATAGGGTAGAGCTCTTCCATTTGAAGGATTTTGATACGGTCATCATTGACGAAGCTTCTCAGATTTTAGAACCAATGTTGGTGGGATTATCATCTAAGTTTAAAAGATTTATTTTTATTGGTGATCATAAACAATTGCCAGCCGTAGTGATTCAGCCAGGATACCAAAGTAAAATTAATAATGAAGTATTAAATGAAGCTGGATTTAAAGATACTAGGACTTCTCTATTTGAACGACTTTATTTTCAGATTCAGCGGCAAGGTTGGGATGAAGCGATCGGTATTTTACAAGAACAAGGAAGACTAAATGAAGCATTGATGAAATTTCCTAATCAATATTTTTATGAAGAGAAATTAAGATTATTGCCAGGATTACAAAGACTTTCTAAAGCATCTTTTTTTCATGAAAGTAACACATCTTTAGACTTTTTAGCACATCACAGAACTATTTATATTGATACACCAGCGGACACAGAACTCAATTGGAAAACCAATGTTTTTGAAGCCGAGACTACTGTAGATATTATTCAAAATATCATCGAACTATATCAAATCAACCACAAAACGATCACAGCAGAATCTATAGGAGTGATCACGCCTTACCGAGCTCAGATAGCTAGGATAAGACAGTGTATGCAAAGATTACCAGCTGAAATTTCTGAAAAAATCACGGTGGACACAGTAGAAAGATATCAAGGTGGTGCGAGAGATATTATATTGCTTTCTTTTTGTGTCAATCGACTTAGTCAATTAGATACCCTTGTTTCGCCTTCACTTGATGGTATAGATAGAAAACTAAATGTGGCTCTTACGAGGGCGAGAGAGCACATCATACTCATAGGCAATCGTGCATTGTTGTCACGGAATGAAGTATATGCAAAGCTTCTAGAAAGTTATCAAGAATATCGGTTGTCAGAATAAAAGCGTCAGGTTTATCCTTTTTCTTGGGATATCTATACCAATGACTTTTACCATCAGTTCTTGTCCTAGAT
>DAOLFJ010000131.1:0-12153 GCA_035326365.1 Saprospiraceae bacterium
AAAGCCAAACCCAATACCACCATAAATCCAACCGCTGACAGATTTTGACCCATTTTTTGAGAATCGTGTATAGGCTTGATATGTCGTTGCTCCTATAAATAATAAGCTAATGATACCATTTATATAATCTTTGCTGTACATTTTTCCAGTCCCTGGTACAATACCTGAAAGGATTCCTGCTACAACGGGGCTTTTGGTTTTCAAATTAATACTTTCATGAATGAGCTGATGTAACTTTGGATCTGAATCAACAAAACTAGTTTTATATGTTGCTAAGGTAGCCTTATCCAGATTCATGATATTTAAACCCATACCTATCTTGTCTCTTATAAGACTATATTTTTGATCAGTATCAGTTGATTTAAGTGTTTTTTTTGCATCGTCTAAAAAATCATTTTTTATCAATACTAATGTATACTCAAGCGTAGTTTTAGTATCAGATAAATTACTACTTAGCTTTTTTCTAATCATTTCGAAATTTCCACTCATCCTATAAGAAAAAATCAATTGGTTAAAATAATCTTTATTTTCTGGATACTGAAAATGAAGACGTTCTAACTCTTCAGAAGCAAATTTATAGAGTTGTTGATCAATTAAAAAATTAGCAAATTCAAATTGGCTTTCTGCCGATGATGTGTTACTTTTATCTTGACAAAATAAAATCTGAATATAAATACTCATCACAAAAAATAAAAATAATCTTTTACTCATTCTACAGGATCCTTTAGTTTCATTGCCTTAACATCAATTTCATAATCTCTGACACTCAATCCGTGACATCGAGTCAACCTATCAAAACTTTGCATAGTTCCTAAGATAAGACCGTTTTTTTTCAAAGATTGTATCGTGTAAACTGAGCAACTCGGGTGAAAGAAACAACCTGAAATATCCTGGGTAGAGAAGACAGTTTTGTAAATGTAGAACAATCCTGAAGTAATTAGGTCGATTTCATTTTTATTATCTTTGGTACTTTCCTTAAATGGGGAAAAACTTGATGTAGCGGTTTTAGATTGATTCAAACCTAAACCCAACTGAAAATCATTCATAGTTTGACAATTTGTATCTATGGAAATGATGCTCAGGATAAATAAAATTAAGAAACAACTATTTAATTTCAACTTGATCAAAAGTTAGTATTTTAAAAATTTCTTGTTTTTGACCTTTCCACCTTGATTGGATTTTACATGGAACAGGGAGCCCTTTTATTATTTTATATTCATCAAAATAAGAACTATTAATAACCTTATCGTCGACATCAGTAAAGAAGATGGACCTAAGAAGATTATCTTCTACAACTGTTGTGGCAGATTTTAAAAATGTAGCCATTTGTGTAGGTGGCTTCCAGTAAACTATGGTTTCTTTTCCAGCTTGTTCCACTTTATCAATCACAAACCCTACCTTTTTTAATCCAAAATCATTATCTTTAACTTCAAGGATTTCTTTAAAAATGCTTAATTCTCCAAATTTACCAACGACAACTTCCTTTAAAATACTATCATTACCGTATTTGTACAAGGTAGTATCTTGGAAAACCCATTTTTGAATCTCTGGAAAATTTAAGTCAAATATTATTTTATCTTCGTTTTTATCATATGTAACTTTACCTAAAACTAAAGTTGTAGTAGAATCAAATGTGTTTTTTTCTTTCATTACAAAATGGCTATGAAAATATTTAAATTTTTGAGCCTTTACGCCTAAACTACAAAAAACAACCAAAAAGAGAATAGATATTATTTTTTCCAATTTACTTTTTTAATAGAGTTATACAAAATTCAAAAAAAAAGAGACTAAACTTTAGAATTTTATAAATTCCAAAATTTAGTCTCTATATTTCGTTGACTTAAATTACGCTGCTGACAAAATTGAAGCAGGGATAGATGGATCACTTGATACTACAGTTGCTGCAGATGCGAAAACAACAAAGATCAATAATACCCATAGAAGAGAAAACGCGATACATCCCCAAAGAGCATTCATGACTTGTTTTTTTCTGTCAGAACCTTCGTCCATTGTGAAATAAACTATAGCCATACCAACAATTCCAAGGAAAAATCCCCACCAAAATCCTGGTATTCCTAAAGGAACATCACCACCTCTAGCAAAGAAGTCTTCTTCATTAGCGGTAGGTTTAACAGAACTTGCCATTGTTAAATCAGGATACTTTTCCATTAATTGAGCATATGTTAGACCTTCAGCTTTGATTAAAGCTTCGATTTCAGCAGATTGATCAAACTGAGCGTTGATTTCTGCTTTTTGTACATCTAATTTTGCTTTTAATGGTTCTCCATTAGCAAGTAACATTGTGTTCGCAACTAAAAGTGCAAATACAAAAATTGAAAAGTTAGTAAATAGCTTCATTATTATAATGATTTAAGATTAAGAAAGCTCAAATATATATTGGTTAACCGATATTACAAAATTTTTGTTTCTAATTTTTTTTATTTAGTTTTGCAAGATGAATGTTATATATATACTTTTTTTCTACTTTATTTTAGGAAGTACTTCGTTTTTACACGATTTCCACATAAGCCGTACTGAGATCAATTATGATCAAAAAACGCATGAAGTCCAAATAGCTGTTCACCTTTTTATAGATGATTTTGAAGCTGCATTAGTAAAATCAGGTAGCCCAAAGCTTCATCTCTGCACTCCTAAAGAAGATCAGTCCACTGATGATGCCATAGAAAAGTATCTAAATAATAAAATGAAAATATATGTAGCTGGTAAACCTATCACCGCTACTTTTCTGGGTAAGGAGACATCTACTGATAAAATGGCCGTGTGGTGCTATCTAGAGATTAGTAATATTAAAACTATCTCAGAATTGGCTATAGAAAATAAACTACTTAATGAAATGTTTAATGATCAAAAAAACATCACAGATTTTACGGTCAATAAAAAGCGAAAGGCTTTCTTCATTTTTGATAGCGAAAAAACCCTAGAAAAGATTTCTTTGTAAAGCATCTAGCATTCATTTTTGGTCAATAATAGTTGAGTATAAATAATATCATGGTAGTTTAAAAATACTTTTTCGTGTTTAAACTTATAGAAAAGACTTAAATTTGTACCATGAATATTGTAAAAAGTATATTTATCTTTCCTGTCAAAGTTTATCAGTGGTTCATATCACCACTTCTTGGGCCAAGATGTAGATATCAACCTACATGCTCACATTATATGATACAAGCAATAGAAGAATGGGGACCCATAAAAGGTATTTGGCTAGGGCTCAAGCGAATTGGTAGTTGTCACCCTTGGGGAGGACATGGACACGATCCTGTACCTAAGAGGAAAGCAAAATGAGTAAGTATTGAAATGAAATTTTAAGTCTTAACCTACAATAACTGCATCAGCCACGTTTTGTAAAATCTTCTGTGCTTCTTTGAGTGTTTTGACATTTTCTTTGGTCATGATCAGATAGTTATTCGATTGTTTCATGCTCAATCCTGAAAAATGCCCTTCTTTGGCCACGTACTGCATAATGGCTTGAAATATTTTGGATTCGAAATAGACCGATTGGGCATTGGCAATAAAGTAGCAATTCATTTTTCTGTTTTTTAATATCAATCTTTCGAAACCTAACTTTTTACAAACCATTCTCACCCTCAATCCATTAAACAGTTCTTCCACTTGGAATGGCACTGTACCGAATCTATCTTTCAGATTGGTCGCAAACTTTTGGATGCCTTCTTCACTATCTATTTTATCCAATTCTGTGTAGAGGATCAGTCGTTCATTAATATTTGTCACATAGGTATCAGGTATTAGCATTTCAATATCCGTATCCACATCTACGTCACGAACGTATGTCTGTTTTTTATCATTTTCTTCTTTAAATAAATCTTTATACTCATTTTCTTTTAGTTCTACTACGGCTTCTTCAAGGATTTTTTGGTACGTTTCATATCCAATATCGGCTATAAATCCGCTTTGTTCGGCACCAAGTAGATTACCGGCGCCACGGATATCCATATCTTTCATCGCAATCTGGAATCCTGAACCTAGGTCTGAAAACTCTTCCAATGTCTTAATCCGCTTACGTGCTTCAGGCGTAAGTACTGAAAGTGGCGGCGCAAAAAGATAACAAAATGCTCGTTTATTTGACCTACCTACTCTTCCTCTCAATTGATGTAGGTCACTCATGCCAAATTGGTGTGCATTATTGATGATCATCGTATTGGCATTTGGAATATCGAGTCCTGTCTCTATTATATTTGTACAAACCAAAACATCGTATTTACCATCGATAAATGAAATCAGCGTGTTTTCTAGATCATTAGACTCCATCTGACCATGGGCAACAGCGACTTCTACATCAGGACAAAGTTTCCTAGTGAGATCAGCCATTTCATACAGACTCTTGACACGATTATGTACAAAAAATACTTGTCCACCACGATTGACCTCGTAATAGATAGCTTCTTTGATCAGTTCGTCACTGAATACCCTTCTTTCTGTATAGATGGGTTGCCTATTCGGCGGTGGCGTCCTGATGATGGACAAATCTCTAGCTGCCATGAGCGAAAACTGCAATGTCCTTGGTATAGGAGTTGCAGTGAGTGTAAGTGTATCTACGTTTACTTGTAAACTACGAAGCTTTTCTTTGGCTGCTACGCCAAATTTTTGTTCTTCATCTATTATAAGTAGTCCTAAATCTTTAAACTTTAATGTACTACTCAAAATAGCGTGTGTTCCTATCAGAATATCTATTTTTCCAGCTTCTGCACCTTTGAAGACCTCTGTTTTTTCTTTGGCAGTTCTGAATCTATTGATATAGTCCACTGTCGCGCCAAATTCTTTGAGTCGCTCTGAGAATGTTTTATAATGTTGCAAAGCTAATATTGTGGTAGGAACAAGAATGGCTACTTGTTTTCCAGCCACAACAGCCTTGAAAGCAGCTCTGATGGCTACCTCTGTTTTACCAAAACCTACATCGCCACAGATCAGTCTATCCATCGGATAATCTTTTTCCATGTCTTCTTTGACAGCTTGTGTGGACGTCAATTGGTCGGGCGTATCTTCATATATAAAGGAAGCCTCGAGTTCTGTCTGCAAATATCCATCTGGTGGAAAGGCAAATCCTTTGGAAGCTTTTCTTTTTGCATACAGTTTGATAAGTTCTTTGGCTATATCCTTGACTTTGGCCTTGGTTTTGCGTTTTAGTGCCTTCCATGCGTCGCCGCCTATCTTATTTAGTTTTGGTTCTGTTCCATCTTTACCTACATATCTAGATATCTTATGGAGCGAGTTGATACCCACATAAAGTATATCGTTATTTTGATAGATTAGCCTGACAGATTCTTGTTTGTGTCCATTGATTTCTATGGTTTCAAGACCAGAATATTTGCCTATGCCGTGATCAATGTGGGTTACAAAATCTCCAGGTTGCAATTCTCTAAGCATCTTGAGACTGATGGCCATTTCTTGGGTGAATCCTTGACGAAGTTTATATCTATGGAATCGCTCAAATATTTGATGATCAGTATAGCAAGCTACTTTTGTGGCATGATCTATAAAACCACTATGTACAGATTTATGACGTGGATGGAATTGGACTTTGACACCCATGTCTTCAAAGATATTGTAAAAACGCTCTATTTGTTTTACATTATCTGTAAATATAAAATTGGTAATTTCATTTCTTGTATTGAGATTTAGATTCTCGATCAAGAGATTAAAATTCTTGTTAAAAGCTGGTTGTGGACTTGCTTTAAATGTGATGGTATGTTTAATGTTAGAGAGATATTGAGATTTGGTCATGGTGATTGCATGAAAATCTGATATCTCTTCTATGATTTTATTCGGAAAGATAAATGCCCGCTCATTAAAGATTTCACGAAGTTCTTCTTCAGACTTTACGGCAACACTTTCGGCAAAAACTTCAACTTTTTCAAAACATATCTGAAGCTTATCGATCAGCATATCGGGATCTTTGACCCAAATACATGTTTCGGGCGCAAATACTTTGAAGATACTTACTTTCTGATCTTGACGAAACTTGTTATTGATATTCGGAATGATAGAAACGCTACTGATATCTTGGACAGATAGCTGAGTCGTAGGGTTGAAGGTACGGATACTCTCCACTTCGATATCAAACATTTCTATTCTGTACGGCCATTCATTGCCATAGCTAAAGATGTCTATAATACCGCCACGAATAGAAAATTGTCCAGGCTGATACACAAATTCTACCCTATCAAAACCGTACATCACCAAGAGTTCGATCATGGTATTAATATCAAGGGTAGCGTTTTTTTCTATTTTTATTTTATCTTTATCAAGTAGGGTAGGGTCAACGGCTTTTTCGAATATTGCTTCAGGGTACGAGACTAGTATTTGTTTATTCCCCTTTGCAGTATGAATTTTATTGATGGTTTCAGTTCGGATCAAGACATTATTTTTGTCAAGTTCGTCGTACTGAAGTGGTCTTTTGAAAGAGTCAGGAAAAAAATGAACAATCTTATCTTCTAGTATAGATTGGAGCGTATTCATGACATAAGCAGCTTCTTCTTTGTCAGCAGCGATGTAGATATGAGATCGTGGTTGGCTGAGATAAGCTCCAGCTAAGGCAAAACAATCCAAGGCTCCTACCAATCCGTCTAGCTGAATTCTCGTAGGTGCATCTCCATCGCAATGGGCATTTATCTCCTTGACACGCTGATCCTGCTCGTATCTATTGATCAGCTCTTTGATATTACTCACGGCGCAAAGGTATATAAATTATACAAGTGGAAAGGAAAGGGAAATGAATATTTTTTTGTTTATACAAATAATGATTCCTTCTGATGCGATGGCTTTAAGACATTGTATCGGTTTTTTGTGTGAGTGCTTCGAGATACCGATAGGCTGTCTTAAAGCCAGACCATCGGTGTTGAATTTAAATTCTTCATGTAGGTAAAGTTGGTATTGTTTGGAGTGCATCAACTGATCATTTTTCGATGTTTTTGGACTAATCTTTTGTGTGCACTAATCGATAATGCAAGAAATGATTTGTTTTTTTGATGGATGGAAGTGAATTATCAATCTTTTTTCCCCAAAAAAATAGAACACTTTATATATCTAATAAATAAATAATGTGTATTTTTGTCTTTCCAACCTGTCTTTGAAGTTTACACTTTTTTATACTACCCCAAAGTTATATTAGTTATGAAGACAGTATTTAGATGTTTTATTTTCAGTTTTATATTTGTAATTGAGTCATATTCAGTATTTTGTAATGACTTACGCGTAATTTGTACTAATGATGCATTGCAGAATACTTCAGGGAAAAACCTTAGAATTAGGGTTTATCTAGAAGGGTCTATTATGAATGCCGGAAATACTTTCTCAACTGATGGCAGAAAGCTCATGAGAGACAATCTGAGAGTTAGCCCTTTTAATGGTAAAAACTATATTCCTCTGACAGACCCATATCAAAGTATTATAAGTACAGTAGATCTTTCTGTAGTCAATAAACATGTAGGGATAGGATCTTCTCCGAGTTTGTGCACTATTGCTGATTCTTCTGCTGTTTTTGGTGTGACAGGTCAGAATGCCATTGTGGATTGGGTTTTTGTAGAGATTAGATCTGCATTAGATCATAAAGAAGTGATAGCAACTCGCTCAGGACTATTACAGCGAGATAGTGATGTGGTGGATGTAGATGGCGTGAGCGAGCTCAATTTTCCAGATTTAACCGTAGATACTTTTTATGTGGTTGTCAGACACAGAAATCATTTAGGTGTGATGTCTGCTTTAGTAAATAGTAGTCAATTGATAGACTTTACTAAACCTACTACACCTGTTTTTGATTTTGGGACTTCTTTAAATCCAAATTTAAATTACGGTGGAGAAGCAAGGAAATATATTAATTCAACTATTTCAGCATTATGGGCAGGAGATTTTAATGCTGACTGTAGAGTAAAACACGACAGCCCAAGCGATGACCAGAATATTTTATTTTACGATGTATTTATGTATCCCACCAATTTGAATAATGCTACGAATTTTCAAAATGCACTAGGTTACTTTCAAGGTGATTACGATATGAATAGTAAATCAAAATACGAAAATCCAAGCGATGATAGAAACATGTTATTTAGTCAGATAATCTTTTACTTTCCGAATAATATGCTCCTTTCTAATTTTAGTCATTTTATAGAACAAGTACCTAGAAGAAATTAGGAAAGATTCCTTTATGTTGAAATTTCCCCACCTTAAATACATGATTGTAAAAATATTACTACATTTTTATAAATAAAATACTGATAAAACAAATTACATATTTATATAATGTGTATATTTGCGTCAAATAATACTTTGGATAAATTTTGTGGTCATAAAAGATACAAGTTTATAAAGAGTGTTTTGATCAGTTTTGTATTTATAACCATTAAAATTCCAATATGAAAATCTCAATTTTCATTCAAATCGCAGCCGTTTTCTTTTTCACAGTTTTTGTTAATAATGTTTATGGCGATTCAAACAAAGTAAACACACTTGTAGGTAAGAATCTTAAAATTAGACTCTATTTAGAAGGAGCACTGATCAATTCACCTGATGTGTACTCATTTGATGGTAGAAGACTGATGAGAGATGATCTGCGTAGAAATCCACTTAATGGTAAGAATTATATTCCTTTATCAGACCCATATCAGACCGTCATAAATGGCGTTAATCTTTCGGCAGCCAATGCACATGTTGGTATTGGTTCATTACCAGAATATTGTACGATTACTGACTCAGTGACTGTACTAGGCCTTGCAGGTGCAAATGCTATTGTGGATTGGGTTTTTGTCGAAATTAGATCATCCGCTGATGTAAAAAATGTGATCGCTACTAGATCGGGTTTGTTGCAAAGAGATGGTGATATCGTTGATGTTGATGGTGTGAGTGATCTTAATTTTCCAGACTTAACAGTTGATGAATTTTATGTAGCAGTCAGACATCGCAATCACTTGGGCGTTATGTCTCAATTGGTCACTGGAGCTTCTCTAATTGACTTTACAAATAAAGGAACTTTAGTGTACGATTTTGGCAATACCAATCCTATGTTTGACTACAGTGGTAAAGCTCTGTGTGGAAAACACTTCGGTGTGAATGCTTTGTGGGCAGGAGACTTTAATGCAGATTGTGTAGTGAAGTGTGATCGTCCTGCAAATGACTTAAATATTCTAATGAGTGAAAATTTAGCCCTTTCCGTCGAAGGAGGTACACAAGCAATCGGATATCTTCAAGGTGATTTTGATATGAATGGATATATATCTTTTGAGCATAAATACTCTGATATTGAGTATCTTATGGGCCAAATTAAGTCTTTCGATTTGAACACTGCAACACTTGCTAATTTCAAATACATGGCAGAACAGATTCCTACTAGAGAGTAATATTTCATCTTTTAGATATATTTATATAAAATCAAAATAGTCTATAAAATCATTTTTTGTAGACTATTTTTTTTTAAGATATTTTTTGAAGTTACACACAAATAACTCTTTCGTCGATTAAAATAGCTATTCGTCTTATTTTTTATGCTGATGCAACTTTATGTAAGACATTTGTGTCTTTAGACATCGACAATTATCTTCAACAAAACAATCATGCTTAGATCTTCACTTTCTATTCTAGTTATACTATGTTTTTATGTCATTTCTATTGGTCAAAACCTATCTATATCAGGAAATATCGTAGATAACAAAAATGTAGGTATTCCATTCGCCACCATCATTCTAAAATCTGCCAAGGATAGCTCTATGGTCAAAGCAGATATCACGACAGATAATGGATCATTTATATTCGAAAGATTGGCAGCTGGCCAGTATTTTGCAGAAGCTAGTTATATTGGCTTGACTACTTTTATAACAGGCATTATCAATATAGAAAAATCCACTACATTGCCTGATATTGTTTTACAAGAAGATGCAAAACAACTTGATGAAGTAGTTGTAACAGCAGCTAGAGCCTTGGTAGAAGTGAAAGCAGATCGTACAGTATTTAATGTGCAGGGTACCATCAATTCTGCCGGCGAAAATGGCTTGAATTTATTGCGAAAAGCACCAGGAGTTTTGGTCGATAACAATAACAATATTTCTGTATTGGGTCGCGCAGGCGTACTCGTATATGTGGATGGAAAAAGAATACCACTCACAGGTGATGACCTGACAAATTACCTAGAGAATCTTTCTTCTGAACAAATAGACAAAATAGACATCATTACTAATCCAGGATCTAAGTACGAAGCCCAAGGTAATGCAGGTATTATAGATATTAGACTCAAAAAAGATAAAAACCTTGGTGCAAATGGCTCTATAAGTGGTAGTTATGGACATGGTAGATACGGACAAGGTAATGTCAATAGTAATGCAAATTATAGAAACAAAACCTTGAATACATTCGGCGGTATCGGTTACAATGGTGGTACTAGATGGAATGAAATGATTTTTGATACCTACCAAAATGATATTTTCCTAGATGAGACCAATAGATCTACCAATGATTATAGTGGTGTGAATGGTAGATGGGGAACAGACTTTTTTATTGGCAAAAAACATACAGTCGGTTTTCTAGTCGGTGGTCAAACCAATACTGGGAGTAGCAAAAGTAATAACAAAACATTCATTGCGCCGGAATCAAATATTACGCAAATAGATAGTGTGCTGACAGCACCCAACACATCTGATTCAGAGCGTAATCAAGCGACATTTAATATCAATTATGCATTCGAATCAGGAAAAAATCGTCTGAATGTGGATGCAGATTATGGTACGTTTAGAAATGAGTCTGACAACTTTCAGCCTAATGTCTACTACGATGCCCAGGAGAAAAACATCATCAGCCAAAATATCACTTCTTACAATACTCCTGTAAAAATCGATATAGCAACGGCCAAAGCGGACTTCGAAACAGAAATTTATGGTGGTAGTCTAGGTATTGGAACTAAGTTTAGTAATGTCGCTACTGACAATACCTTTTTGTTTTACAATATTGTACAAGATACAGAAGTGCAAAATGACAGACGTTCTAATCAGTTCAAATACAATGAGAATGTGCTCGCAGGATACGTAAATTATGCTAGAAATATCAATACCAAATGGAATGCATCAGCAGGTCTGAGGGTAGAAAACACAGACGCAACAGGCGATCTGATAGCTTTTCTTCCTGAACTCGAGGAAGCACCCGTTGATTTTAATTATACTAGTTACTTTCCATCAGCAGGATTGACATATCAACATTCGCCAGAACATGTTTATTCCCTAAATTATGGACGTCGTATCAATAGACCAGATTACAACGTATTGAATCCTTTTAGAGAACAATTGAGTGAGCTGTCTTACGCAAAAGGTAATAAATTTCTCCAACCAGAAATCGTCAATAACATCGAATTAGGCTATACGCTGAAATATAGATTTTCTTTTAAACTTGCCTACAGTAACACGTCTAATCAAATCACAAGGTTGATAGGTCCTGATGAAGAAGACGAACGTGCAGGTTTCATCAGTTGGGACAATTTAGCGACACAACACTTGTACAGTTTTAATGCTTCACTTCCTTTTGATATTAATAAATGGTGGAATGCCTATATGAATTTTGGCGTTTCATACACAGATAATCAAGCTGATTATGGAGATGGTAAAGTGGTAGATGTGCAAGCTGGATCATACAATATCTTTCAGCAGCATACCTTCAGCCTTGGCAAAAAATGGAAATGTGAAATTTCAGGTTGGTACTCAGGTCCTGGTGTTTGGGGCGGCGTGTTTTTGTACGACCCGAGTTATAGTTTGAATCTAGGTATTCAGAGGAAATTTTTAAACGATCAGTTGAATGTTAGAGTCAGTGCCAACGATATTACTTACCAATCAGGATGGAGTGGCGTCTCTAGTTTTAATGGTCAGGTAGGCTATGGTGGTGGCAATTGGGATAGTCGTAGAGCATCTATCAGCATCAGCTACGATTTTGGTAATAGCAATGTGAAGTCTAGAAAGCGAAGCACAAGTATCGAAGACGAAAGCAAGAGGGTAGGGAGCTAGTGATGCATCTGATCCGATGGCTCAACGATCAACATCTGATCCGATTGTTCAAAGATCAACATCTGATCCGATGGCTCAAAGACATCGTATCGGTTCAGAAGAAGTTCAGTTTTGGAGAGAATTGTACCAAATTTACCGATAGGCT
>DAOLFJ010000505.1:0-2418 GCA_035326365.1 Saprospiraceae bacterium
GACCTGTAGATGGATCATAATCAATACAATCTACAGACGTAGTAAGACTTGCAGCTGGGACAGGATAGAAGCTGTTTTCATCGATGAGCGACTCTTGCACCATGAAATTATTGTACTTCCCATCCTTATACGTGGCGTGATTTTTCTGGTATTGGGGGATAGAACCATCATCGTTAATAAAAAGTGGATTGTAGGCATATTGATTCCATATTTTGCGAGCTGGAGCTAATCTTGAACCTTCTGGGGCACCAAAGACAGTAAGAACGCCTGAATTGTTTTTTAGAATATTTCCATTACCTAAATCAACTATTTCTACATTCCATTTATTAGGATAAATACCAGGAAGTGTGGTTCTAACCATTTGAAAAGTCAACCAATATTTTTTACCTGGCGTCAGCTGAACAGAATTAAAGCAGCCATTTATACTGCCACCATTTACAGTCTCTACGACGTTCTGACCGTCAGCAATTATTAAGTTCAAGCAAGAATCATCCTCATTTGGTTGTTCACTGTAAAGTCCAAAGCTAAATTGATTCAAAAAACTTGTCAATGTAGGTGGTTTATTACTATTAAATATAAATTTATAATTTCCTGAGCCGTCTACAGGCAAGGTAAAAGAGATCACATCAGTAGGCACTTTACTGTAACTTATATCGCAATTATATGTTGGTTTGGGAGTACAGAATGATGGCAAGAACCCAACCGCTTCGTATAATGGATCAAATGTATCAAGCACTCCATTTAAATGGTTACTGTCGCAAATAACGCAGATTTTTGCTTGATCGGTACAGTCAATATTTGCAATTACTGGATAGTTGGAATAAGATATAAATCCGCATGGATACGAATAAACTAAATTTGGTGTGTCATTTTCATAATTAATTATTTGAAATGAATCATTATCTTTGTATAAAACTTCTAGATTTCCATCATTGTTTATATCGAATAAAGTTATACCTGATAATGTAACTACATCATTAATTGGGTATGACCATACTTTTTCTAAAAGTTGGGAACCATTATATGAAAAACAAACGATTTCATTAAGATTATTTCCATATACTGAACAAAATAAATCCATTCTATTTTTGGATTTATTGTAAGCAACTGATACAGGTCCTGAAGTTTGCCAACCCGTATTTGGTTTATATTGACCTATTTTTGCAAGTAAAATAGCTTGATTATTTTCAATCGTGTAACAATATACGCCTACGTTAGTTTTATCACTTTCAGCAATGATAATAATATCAAGCTTACCATCTAAATTGATATCCGCCACACTTGTGAATCCATCTCGATATCTTCCATCAACAGCAATATTTATAGGATTCATGCTATTTCCCGACATTCCATTTAGATTATTAATAATTACTTTGTAAACAGAAAAACCTGCGACTAGCTCTAAGTTATCGTCCAAATCTACATTAGCAGCCACACTAGATGTAAATGCTAATTGGTATCCCATTCCAAGACCATTATTTCCTCCGTCTATTAATTTTATTCCAGTTTGAGCATTATAAATTTCATTATTAATGTATACTTCGGGGATTCCATCCAAGTTAAAATCAGCCACGCCTAAAGTACCACCATCGTAATTGTTTCCTGAAATCGGTATATGCTGACCATGTGAGCTGTCTGAGATCCAAATAATATCACCCATGTGGGTTAAACATATTAATTTACCTCTACTTTGTATTCCAATCTGATCATAAGATGCAATAATGAATTCAGAAAATCCGTCATTATTTACATCGGCCATTGTTACTCGACCCATAGTAACACCAAAGGAAAATGTGGTAGGAAAAGAGTACTTTAAACCGCCTGTTTCACTATTAAAAACATTAATCCCATTAAAACCTAAGGAATTTAATGTTGTAGGAACAATTATTTCAGGAATTTTATCATTATCTAAATCAGCCACTAAAGGCTGAGCATAATTCATAAACATTTCTGAACTTTGCCAAATATTTTTTATGACTAAGCTGAAATCATTATTTTCTTGTTTTTTCAAACTTTTACATAAAGTATCGCAAGGATTCTGTCCAAAAATATAGAAGCAATTGACTAAAAAGAATACCGAAAAAGTGAATATTTTATAAGTCATATATCTTGATTAATTAAAATGAGATATGCAAACGTATAAGTTTACATATTTCAGAACATTTATAAATTAGTATTTAATAAACTTAATCGTTTGTATTAAACCAATATCATTTTTGCACTTAACAAAATAAATACCTGATGACATATTAGTCATAATCCATTTGTACTCTGACCCACTAAAGGTGGATTTATTGTTTTGTTGTCTCATAATTTCTACTTCTTCTTTGGTTATTATTACAAATATATCAGTTTTTTGCGGGAATTCAAATAATGGACAAAGTTATCTGATTTATATGGTGGTTTTATACGTATTTA
>DAOLFJ010000506.1:0-1199 GCA_035326365.1 Saprospiraceae bacterium
TATTACGAAGAAGATATCAAGTACCAACAACAATACGACAAGATAAAAAATACTTCAGAACTCGCCACTAAGGTAAAGATAGCATACGATAATGCAAAAGGAGAAATATTGCTCACATTTCCAACTGACTCTATGGCAATCACCAAAGGCAATGTTTGGGTATATCACCCTGCCGATAAAAGTGCAGATAAGAAATACGATTTTAACTTAAATCAAACGAATGTCTACCAAATAAAGCTAGACAAAATGACTAAGGGCAGAATCAAAGTCAAAATAGACTGGGAGCGCTCAGGGGTCAAATACTATCAAGAAGAAGAAATCATCATCTAGTGTATTGGATCGCTATATCGCTAGGATTTTTAGGTAGTTTGCACTGTATCGGCATGTGTGGACCACTTGCAGCGGGTATGTTAGGTCGTAGGAATGATACAGGGCTGCAAGTATGGTGGTCGGCACTTGGCTATAATACTGGTAGAACGATTGGCTATATGATCATAGGTTTACTATTCGGATTGATAGGCAGTATGATAGCATTTGCAGGTATTCAGAAAGCGATTTCTATAGGATTAGGCGTCATCATGGTAGTGTTTTTTGTATTCAGTATCAATCCCGATCACTTGATATCTAACCATCCTTGGCTGCGTGCTTTTTATGGCAGCGTCTCTACAGCGCTTAGTCGGCTTACCACCAAAACAGATCATGTACCGAGCATAGGTCTAGGGCTTATCAATGGATTTTTGCCTTGTGGACTTGTTTATCTTGCAGTGGCAGGAGCACTTTCACTCAGCAATGTATGGGGCAGCATGGGTTTTATGATGTTTTTTGGATTGGGCACTTTCCCGGCTATGATGGCGATGGCTATGAGTCATAAGATGATCAGTATAAAACAACGAATGTCTATGCGCAAAATCTACCCTATCGTGACCTTGGTGATGGGTGTTTATCTTATTTACCGTGGACTGATGTCAGAAATGCCACTAGAACTAGATTTTTTTGAAGCATTAAAACATCCTGTGATGTGCCACTGACTACCCGAAACGAATTACTAAAATATGAAATAGAAATATAGCTTCAAACAAATATTATGTCATAAAACTGAAAAATGTAGTTATAAATATGGAAAAAAAGATGCTTTAAATCAAAATATTGATGTGATAGCTTTGTAATGTCAAAATAAAAAAATATTTTTACAATATTAT
>DAOLFJ010000506.1:1299-2408 GCA_035326365.1 Saprospiraceae bacterium
AAACAGTACACAAACAGTACACAAATTAATTAGCAATTTTGAGTATATTAGGCAATGTAAATCCTTAATATCAAGCATCTTGGTGAAGCAGCTTTGCTTTCAATTAATTGTAAATTTTAATACTCAAAACAACTAAATCAATATTCAAATGAAAACAATCATATATATATATATTTTTCTATTTGGTATTATCGTTTCAGTAAAGTCGCAAACCCAGCTTCCTAGCGTTCCATACTAAAAAACAGAATACGAAGGTTTAAATCCTATATGGTATGAAACATGCAATGATAGTAGTTTCATCACTGATAAAATGGATGGTTATAATCACTTCAGACCAGGTGATCCATTGCCATTAATTCATGAAAATAAGATATATACCGTCTCAAATATTAACCATTCATCTGGTCCTTACTATGGAAGTTATATACAATGCAGGGATATGGAGACAGGACAGTTAATTTGGCAGTATTTAGTTGGGGTAAAAGAAAGTGGACATTTCGAGGTTATTAGACTTATGTACATAGATAATAATAACAAACTTTGCGTTATCAGTCAAATTAGGAAAGTTCCAATTGATTCAAATAATACACCAAATTTTCTAGAAGATATGATCATTAGAAAATTGGTATTTGATCCAGAATATGGTGATAAACTTTATGATTTTCATAGAAATTTTGATGATGAAAATGCGTTTGAGACACAAATATCAGTTTTTAAAACTGCAAAATATTCATATATATTTAGGGAAGATACACTATTAAGATACATTGAACCAGTAAAGATTAATGATACATTTCATTTACGTAGTGTACTCCTGGATGAGACGGGCAAAAAAGTGGGTAACGAGTCTTTACTAAAGTTTAAATATATTACCCATTATTTTAACCTTATTCAGTTTGCACCGGATACTTTTATGCATGTGGAAATCAATTATGCGGATAGCACATTATTATTCAGATACCTTTCTCCTGATTTACAAGAATATGCCACCTACACGACCCTAAAGCTGAAGTCAACGCCTGAATTTTTGGAGTTTGTAAAGTTGTCAGCAGATAAAAAGAAAATCCTTTTTGAATATATTGACAGAAATGATCCTTTTTTTAATTTTG
>DAOLFJ010000132.1:0-12085 GCA_035326365.1 Saprospiraceae bacterium
AATTTCTGGATGTCCAGTACCACCAAATCCTACGCATACCTTTAAATCTTTAACTGACTATATGAATACTTCGGGTGATAATGGATGGTGGATAGCTTCCGAGGCAGAGGCGACCATGATGTATAACCAATTGATAGCTCCTGGCAAATGGACTCCTTGGAATGGTAATCAGCAATTGACCTATTATTGGACTTCGACAGAATCGTCTGGTGCAAACGAAGCTACAAGAGCAAGAAGGATTAACAGACTTACAGGTGTCGTTAGCGATGAATTAAAAACATTTATCGGTTCTGCATTTAATTTAAAGAAATTGAATTTTCAGTAATATGTAGATCGCATTCTGCGAATACTTTTCATAGTAAAAATGGGGCATCCGAAAACCATGAGAGTAGGACAGGGTAGCCGAAAACTGGGTAGAGTAGGCGAGGAAATGGAAATTTCAATGCATCTTGGGCACAGTTTTGCGCAACAGGAGCAGGCTCTTGCACTGTTAGTACTTCGGATCAAAATTTTACAAGCCTTTTGATTTATCCTAATCCTGTTAATGACTATATTTATATCAATTTAAAAGGTGATAAATCCAAATTGAACTTTACTATATACGATAATACTGGGCGAATATTTAAGGATAAATCATCTGAAGCTGAGAATGGAGTCTTATCATTAGATGTTTCTTCATTTCCTGCGGGTATATATTTTTTAAAAGTTGAAGGAGCAAATTTTTCAAAATTCACCAAGTTTATTAAAATAAATTAACAAAACATGACAAAATATTTAGTAACCAGTTTTCTATTTCTTTCAGTATCACTTATTGGGCAAAATCAAAATGTAGGGATTGGCACATCTACACCACATTCAAGTGCTATTCTTGATTTATCATCTTCCGATAAAGGACTGAGAATTCCTCGTTTGACACTTTTAGAGATTGCGGCTATTCAAAATCCTGTTAATGGCCTAATTGTATATAATATTACTGACAAACACATATATGCTTATGACAATACAATGAATAAATGGAGACAGGTTCAGTATTCTACAACTGAAATTGATCCTTGGCAATGTGGAAATGATTTTCCTTATAATGGTAAAATCTACCCTACCATATTATTGAATGGTAAATGTTGGATGAGGGAAAATTTAAACATTGGCACCATGATTCCTTGGGGGACCTTATCATTAAACAATGGTACATTTGAGAAGTATTGTATCGATAACAACCCAATGAAATGCGACACATTTGGTGGTCTTTATCAATGGTTTGAAGCGGTTAATTATGACTTTGATGGAAATACACAAGGCCTTTGCCCTACAGGCTGGCATGTAGCGACGGATAACGAATACAAAAATTTGGAAATTTCCTTAGGCATGACTCAAGCTCAAGCTGATGCTTTTGGATTAAGAGGAACAAATCAAGGGAGCATGATTGCATTTTATGAACCAATTTGGGTTGATGGTCCTTTGGATATGGATCCAGATTTTGAAACTGGAGGTTTGGCATTATTGCCAAGCGGTTATCAAGCTTTTCACGCCCAAGCATCTTTGTGGACAGCAAATTATTCTGACCCCACGTATAATGGTAATGCAATTGCAAGAGAAATTCAAAGTTTATACACGGGTGTTTTAAGGTTTCCACAAAATGATCAAGTACCATATGCAGTTAGATGTATAAAAGATTGATGAAAATTATGAAATATATTTGTTTGGCATTTGTATTATTCTTTTTCTCTTGCACCAAACCAACCCTTACAGGCCATTGGAAGTGCAACAAAACTGGAACAGTAAAGGCAATGGACAAAAATCAGCAAATCAAAACAGCTCCCATAACAGAGCTATATGATTTGTTAAAATTACAATCATTAGAATTTGTCTTTTTTGAAGATGGTTCTGCAAAATCGATTTCGACTGAAATACATGGTAAAGTAAGTGAACTATCATTTAAAGTTTATACAAACCATGAAGGGTATGCTTCTAAATATCTACTAAGAGATGATACAAATCACGATGAAGATATCATTATGACCTTGAAGTCACTGACAAAAGAAAAAATGGAAGCATCCTTTGATATGGTGGAGGATGATATGACTATGGACCTGAAAATGGATAGAATAGACTGATACATTCTAGAATTATTTCATAAACATACCCACTTAATCTCGAAATAAATATGCGTTTAACCGAGTATCTTATCTCCATCCAATCATTCTAAAGCGTCACTCCACAAACCAACGCAGTTATGCTTAAACTCGATTATACTCGGATGCGTAATCGTTAGATTCAAAACATTTTATTAGGTACTGGAATGTGAGTCCAATCTGGTTTTTTGATCATGGGATTTATTTTCATTAGGTTGTGATTGAAATTTTTTAATTCAGATTTATTACAAATTTTAAAGGTCCACAGAAGTCAATTCGGTGGGCCTTTTTTCTTTAGAGTCAGTACAATTTAATTACTTTGTGGCAAATTAATTATTTGTTGATCAGCTTATCAAACATAATAAAATCAAAATATGCTTCCGATTCAGTCCTGTATTCAAATATTAAAAGACTTAGTAGCCTTTGATGTACTTGGTGGTCAGTCAAATTTAGCTATCATGGATTATATCATTGACTATCTAAATGAATACAAAGTAGAATATCATTTGGTGCCATCAGAAGATCTTACAAAGACTTCATTACATTGTCGTATTGGACCGGCAGTTGACGGAGGAGTCATATTGTCAGGACATACTGATGTCGTGCCAGTGGAAGGCCAAAATTGGGTTACAAATCCATTTGAATTGGTAGAAAAAGATGGTTTGCTCTACGGACGTGGGTCTTGTGATATGAAAGGATTTTTGGCTTGTTGTTTAGCAACTGTGCCGCTTCTTGTGTCAGCAGACTTAAAACAACCTATTTATTTTGCTTTTTCCTATGATGAGGAAATCGGATGTCTAGCAGGTCCAGCACTTGTAAATGCTATAAAAAAACATTACAAGGAGAAACCAAGTTTTGCCATAATAGGTGAGCCATCTATGATGCAAACAGTCATCGGTCACAAGGGTATATGCGTCTTGGAAACAACAGTAATTGGTTCGGAAGGTCATAGTAGTCGAGTCAAACAAGAGGTTAGTGCCGTGCATGTGGCTGCAAAACTCATTATGTGGTTGGAAGCAAAAATGGATAGACTTGTAAACAGGGATGATAGATTTTATCCTAATCATACTTCTATTCATGTTGGTATGATTAATGGAGGTATTGCACCAAATATAATTGCCGATAAATGCTCTTTCCAATGGGATGTGCGAGTAATTCCACAAGATAGTATCGAAGATGTTTTGAAAGATTTTCAGATTTATTGTAAGGACTTGGAAGTAGAACTGCAACAAAAATTTACACATGCAAAAATTGTCACAAAAGAACATCATCCGCCTGTACCGCCACTTAGCACGGAAGTAGATGCTGATTTGGTGAAGATCGTAAATAACATCACAGGTAGCCAAGGTGTACAAACGGTAGCTTATGCTGCAGAAGCTGGACAATTTGCACAAGGTGGATTCTCAACCATCATTTGTGGTCCAGGTGATATAGCACAAGCGCACCGTGCAAATGAATATGTCGCTATAGATCAATTAGAAAAATGTCTGGATATGATAAAAGGGCTAATTCAATGATGCCCAAGTGCAGAAATGATGACAATTAGTCTCTCTGGCTCTTGGATCACTTGATATATGAATCTATCTTTTTATTAAGTTTTCTACTCCAATAGCCAGATAAGTTGTGTTTTAGTTGCTCAGGTTTACCAGTTCCGATGTAGGGATGTTCAGCTAATTCCGAAATTAATGTTTCTAATTTCTTTATTAATGATTTATCTCCTGATTTATAGATTTTATAAAAATCATTTTTTGCAACTTTATCTACTTCAATCCTAAACTTCCCCATAAATCATTCGGATCTATTGTGATTGTATTTCCATTTTTTGCATTTTCTGCTCGCACCAAAATCATCTTGACAAATTCAGGATCATAAGGTTTGTCCTTTTTCTTTTTTGTTTTGAAAGTGACATTAAGTTCTTTTAGGAAATCTTTAATCTTCTCTGTAGTGGTGCTGTCGGTGCTATCTATGATAATGGTCTCCATGCAAAATGTTATTTTATAATTCAAAGTTAAGGTATTTAGTTTGGAAAAATCAAAAAAAATCGGAAAAGGGGTAGATAACTGATTGTTGTAGTTTATAACTCTGATCGTGAAAGTTTGTAACTTCGATGAGTGTCATGAGCAAAATCATTTTGGAAAGGGCATTTCATTGAGCCCATCATAAAAAAATGGGAACACTAGGTTTTAAACCCAATATTCCCACTTTGTTATTTTATAAATGAACTGTCTCTTACTTCCTAAGACCTTCGAAAAGCCAATTAGCTAGTGCTTGTCTATTATAATTTTTAACTAGTCTCTTGTGGTCTTCTTCATTGGTGATATTAGCAAGTTCTACGAATAGGGTAGTAGGTGCAAGGTTTCTTACCATATATAAACCGCGACCTTCTACATAGCCTTGATATCCACGATCTTTTTGATGTTGAGCATATTTAGATTCGAATACTTCTTGGACTGTATTTGCTAGTTTTTCACTTGCTTTATTATTTGCATTGTAGTAAAAGAAGACATCTTGTCTAGTGTTTTTATTTCTCGAATCCACATGAATCTCTATCGCTTTTTGGATTTTAACACCTTTTTTCTTATATTTTCTATATAAAGCATTGACATTTTCTGCTCTTTCTCTCAGTCTCTTTTTTTGATTTAGGGGAATAACACTTTTACCTAAAAGTTTTTCATCATTGTCACATTTAAGATGCTCTTCATCCCTGATCCCATCATTTTCATCTTGGACGATCATATGAACTGTTGCACCATGTTGCATCAGATTTCGTGCAAGCCTAAGCGAAACATCATAAGCGTATTCATCTTCGCACATCATTTTTGGGCAATCTTTGCACACAGCTCCTGGATCTGGACCACCGTGACCACTTATGATGTAGTAAACTTGTCCTTCAAGGCTGAAATCTTCTATGTTTACTATCTCATATTTTGGTCCCATTAGTGGTACCTTGATTTCCTTAATTCCCTTTCTTTTCATGACTGTAGTAGGGCTGAGTACAGTAATGTTATTAGTTTCTGTTACTTTTTTTAATGCTTCTGTTTTTGGAGCTTCCTCTTCCTTGGAATCTGCTATTTGTTTTTCTTCCGTATTAGAGTAACATTCTATTTCTTCTATTGGTACCCATAAAAGATTTTTAGTAAGGTGACTCTTAGGTTTGATACCCAAGTTTTTTACTTTTGCATTATATGCTTCTATTCTTTTTGCTAGATCTTTATCTTTGATACCTACGGTAGACCGAATACTTTTACCGTTAAATTTATACAATTTTACTGGCAGTTTGTATTCTTTCTCAGCTATTATTATATCTCTGTTTTTAATATTATTGATATCACAAAACAAATCAATATTACAATTGCTATTAGACAATTGGTATCTTGTTAAGAAATTATTAATATTTTCTCCCACTTTGACGACAGCAGTGTGATATTTTATTTCAGCTGCTTGAATATTGGATAAAAATAAAAAAACAAAAGTAAAACTGTAAATAATACGTAACATAACTTAGATTATTGATATTCAAATGCAAAGATACATATTATTTATTTATTTAATATGTAATTTCTTAATTATTTAACATTTTTATCACATATTAATATCTAAAACATAAGTAATAACTGCCACTAATTAAGTAAAATTGCTATTACATCCCATCCCATAACTCCTATCTCATCTCTCATAACTCATCTCTCATCTCTACGCCTTGATGACTATCTCCGAATAGCCTTGGTTGCTCTTTTTGACTCGAATTTGGGTCGATATTCGCTCCTTCATGCTCTCTACGTGAGATATTACGCCTATCATCCTATTGCTCTCCGCTTGTAATTTCTCTAACGTTTCAAGGGCTGTTTCTAGTGTATCGGCATCTAAGCTTCCGAATCCTTCATCGATAAATAAGCTTTCCAATTTTACATTTTTTGATGCCATATCCGATAGACTCAACGCCATCGCTAGACTTACGATAAAAGATTCACCTCCAGACAAAGTCTTGACACTTCGTTCTACATTGCCTTGATAAAGATCAATAATCGTCAAGTCAGACTCAATATCTGAAGAAGCTAGTAGATAGCGGTCTGTCAACTTTTCTAAGCGTTTATTGGCAAGTGTAATGAGGTGCTTCAAACTTAGATTTTGAGCAAATTTTGAAAAATTATTACCTTGAGCATCTCCAATTAAGTTATCTAATATAGTCCATTTTTTATTTTCAGCTTCTTTGGTTTTTATTAATTCTTCAATCTCCGCAATTTTTAATTTATTCTTGCCATCTTGCTCCAATTCTCCCAGAATAATGCCATTAGTGGTCATTATTTCATCGTTTTCTGCTACTTGTTTGGTGATTTTTAATTTTAATTCATCTATAGTTAATGCTTCATTTTCAGTGATTTTAATTTCACCAAGCTCAAGTCTTGTACTTGTGATGTTAGTTTCGTTTTGGGTTTCTGATTTGGTCAATTCATCTTTTTCTTTTAGTATTGCTTGAATTTTTACTTCATCGATAATATCTTTTTGGGCATCCAAAATATTTTGATATCCTAATGTTAGTAAGTTAGGTAATAATATTTCCTTTGCCCCAACTACATACTTTGTCAACTCAGCCTCAGTCTCAATAAGATTTGTCAGCTTTGTTTGGTAAGACCATAACATTTCCTTGGCCGCTTGATATTTCTGTTCATATTTTAATACATCACCACTTACGTCACTACCTTGATAAATCGTTTCTTTTTCACTTTTCGTATCTTTATATTGTTTCGTAATATCTGATATTTCTTTAAGTATTTCTATGCAAGCTGTCAAAAATAATTTGTCTCTTCTGTCATTCACTTCCTTAGCGAAAGCTTCTAGTTTGTTTTGTTCTGTAGTTATATTTTCATGAATGTATTTAATTGTAAATTGTTTATTATCAATGATTTGCCATTTTTGATCTATTTGATGTATGATCGTATTGTTAGCTTCTATTTGGTTTGAATGTAATATTACCCTCTCGTTAATGGCTGCAATTTGCGCGACCAAATTTGTATGGACTATTGATTTTTCTTCTTTCAAAATGTTTTTTTCATTCAATTCAATTTCTGCTAATCCTATCTGTACCAATTTTTCATGAGCATATGGATGATCGACTGCACCACACAGCGGACAAGGTTCACCATCTACTAGTGTGTTTCTATGTACTTCGAGACTTGTTATTTTTATATCCTCTTCTTTTTTCTTTTTTAGGGCGATTAGTTGATCTTCCAAGATTTTGAGTTCATCACTCAAGGCTTTGAGTTGTTTTTCTAGTTCTTCTTTCTTTTCATTTGATTTTTGTATTTCGAGTGAAAGGTTTTTTAAACCTTCTTGTGCTTCTTCCTTTTTTGTGGCGTCTGTATATTTTTGTTTTAAGGTGTCTATTTCTGTTTGACATTCTGACATTTTTGACCTTAATAATGCATCATCAAAATCAGAGAATCCATTGTCGCCGATTTTGTTCAGAGACGCATTTACAAAATTGAGTTGATCATCCACACTTTTTGTATTGACGATCGTATTTGTATAGCTGTTTTGATTACTTGCGCACAGTGCATTTATTTTATTTCTTTGTTTTTTACCTTCTTCGGTAAGTTTATTCAAAGAATTCTCAAGCTGCAAGACTGTTTGTTCAAATTTTCTAAGGACAACTGTAATGTTTTCTTGGTGGATCGATTGCTTGGTAAAAGTGGAAATATCATTAATTAGTTTTTGGATTTCTAATTTTTGATTTTCAATGTTTTGTGTTAGAATTATTTTGTCTTTATGAATATTTTCTAACCTTTGACTTTCTTTTGTTAACGATATAATGTCGTCTCTGTAGATACTTATTTTCTGATGTTTTGTCCACATTTCTTCTTTTGGACCAAAATCATTCTTAGCGGTTACAATTTTTTTCTGCTCTGCGATAAGATTTTCTAACTTAAGCTCCAATTCTACTTTCTTTTGAAGAAGGTTTAATGTAAGAGTAGATGCAGCAACCGATATTTTATTTGATTCTACCTTCAGTTGATTATCTTTTATTTGTTGTTTTTTATCTTCAATTACATCTAATGTCAATGAAGTGATGGACTGGATATCTCTACTTGTCAAGGCGATCTCTTCTCTTTTGGCCTTGGCTTTTTCGAATACTTTTTTGCCAATTATTCTATAAATCTGACTTCCTGTGATGTCTTCTAATAGCTTTGCCCTTTCTGTTTTATCAGATTTCAAAAACTTGGCAAATTCTCCTTGCGATAACAATATCGACCTCACAAATTGGTCATAATTAAGTCCAATAATTCCTTCATTTTCAACAGGAACCGTAGATTTTTTATCGCCAATATAAGTTCCATTTATCATCAATTCATCTTCAAAAACTGACAACATCATATTATAATCTTTCAATTTCCCTTTGCTGGTTTTTGCAATATTCCAGGTTGATCTATAATATTTATTTCGAGTTTGATAGTCAATTTCGGCATATGCATCTTCCGTAAAATGTGTCATTACCGAACCTACTTTTTCTATTTCAGTATTGGTGATTTTACCATCAAATCTTGGTATCCTACTAAACAAAGCAAGCGTGATCACATCCAAAATGGTCGATTTTCCTGCACCTGTTGGTCCTGTTATGGCAAAAAGACCTGACTCTGTAAATGGCGATATTGTAAAATCTATTTCGTGCTCACCTCTTAGAGAATGAATGTTTTTGAATCTTAATTTTAATATTTTCATTGTCTCACTTTGGGTTAATCATTGATTTCTTCGAGCAATTGCATATATATTTCTATCAAATCGTCATGTGCTATTTCACCATCATGATATCCTGATAATTTTAGTTTGAAAACTTCCAATGGCGTCAATTCTTGAATGGTTTTTGATTCATCCCTTAGATTGTGTGCTGTTTTTTCATTGTCCAGAAAACTAATCCTTTGCTTCAGTATTTTGAAGTTATCATTATTCACCTTACTCACCAATTCGTCTAAGGCTTGAATTTTGAAGTAATCTTTTTTATCTTCCACAACTTCTACTTCTAAAAACGAAGGTAATTGATATTCATTATGATATGAAGATAGGGCTATTTCTACTTCTGACAGAGTACCAGTTATTTTCTTTAATTCTCGTGATTTTGGGATATTTATTGGTTTTATAGACTTTGTTTTTTGGTCTTCAATATCTAATACGATTATCCTTTTTTCATAGTCACGCTCCGAAAAATCTAGAAAAACAGGTGATCCACAGTACCGAATATTGGGTTTATTGCCTATAGTTTGTGGCTTATGAATGTGACCTAATGCCATGTAATCTATTTTTGGATGAATAACATCGCTCTGTAGGCCTTCCAGATTTCCGACGTGGATTTCTCGTTCGCTATCAGATGTAATTGAGCCTTGCATGAAGAGATGACCCATTGCGATTATCGGAATATTGGTGCCATATTTTTGTATCGTCAATTCCACAAGTTCATCATAATATTTTTTAATTGCTTCACTTATGGCTTCTGACTTTGTGTTCATTTCAGAAGCTTTGATAGTAGGTCGAAGTTCTTTATCTCTCAAAAATGGTACTGCCAAAACCACACATTCCAACTGTCCTGTATTATCAGAGCATGGGATAATCATATCATTGCGGTCATCTCTACCACCACCTATCACCACAATGTCAAGGACATCGAGCAGATGAGAAGGTGCATCTAGATGGCTTACTGAGTCATGATTGCCTCCTGTAATGATGATTTTTGTCTTTGTCATCGATAGTTTATAAAGCATTTGGTAGTAAGATCTTATATCTCGGTTAGCAGGGTTTGCTAGGTCAAATATATCACCAGATACTAATAAGACATCTATATTTTCTTCTTTTATATATTGTAATAACCAATCAAAAAACAGGTGAATATCTTCGTGTAAGTCTTGATTGTGGAGGATCTTACCAATGTGCCAATCTGCGGTGTGAACTATCTTCATTCAGTGTTAATGCGAAAGATCTTGTCTTCGGCAATGGCAAAGATATCAGATTTTTTTTCAATTTTTATGATGGCTTTGCCTGTAAAATATCCGAATGCGGGCAGCAGACCATTATTTATACCAAAATAAAAACATGGTAGTGTCACTTTTTGTCTGCCTTTTCCTTTCAGTGAGATACCTGGATGAATGTGTCCTGCTAGATTGTAAAACCCATTTTTTATTTCGTCCTGTGGTTCGTGTGTTAGCCATAACTCATTGATAAACAAATCTTCATATACACTAATGCCAAGATTGGTGTAATCTTCCATATCCATAATGTCATGATTGCCTATGACAAGATCAAAAGTAATGTTTTCGAACAAAGACAAGGTATTCTGAAATGTATTATAAGACTGATTTTGCACTGAGTGAAATAAATCTCCCAAAAAAATGACTCGTGAAGGTTGATGCTTTTTGATTAAAGATATTAAGCGATTTTCAGTTTGGGTAGCTGCTGCCAGAGGAAGATTGATTCCTGCAGCTCTGAAATGCTCTATTTTGCCAAGATGCAAGTCAGCAATAATCATTATTTTTTCTAATGGAATCAAAACTGCTTTCTCTGGCAATAATTCCAAAAGATTTCCACCAATATTAATATTCAAATCGTCTTACATTATGTGGGCAAAGGTATGAAGTAAATTGGTATTTGAAAGAATTTTACGGAAAGTCCATTAGTTTAGAACTCTCACATACCTTAAAACAAGTCGCCAATGTGACTTAATTTCAATTATCCCCGATATGAAAAACACAATGTTGTCCATGGCGACAAGCTACTAAATTTTAAGCCTATACATTTGGATCATATTTATTTACCATTTAAATTTTTAGATTATGATCACCGTAGTAAACAAACTCATTTTATTGGTCTCCTTGCTTTGGATATCAGATATCAACGTAGAAAAAAATTCACCAACGACTATTTCTGGGAAGGTGACAGATGCAGAAAATACAGAAGAACCCATACTTTTTGCTACCATTGCTATTTTTCGGGATGGAAAGTTAATTACTGGAACAGAGACCGACCTTGAGGGGAATTATACGATTGCTGATGTCCAACCGGGCACATACGATATCGAAGCAAGCTATGTAGGATATGCAACTCAAAAAATCCAAGGTGTAGTAGTGAAAGCTGGTCGAAATAATGTGGTCAATTTTTCTTTATTGTCTGGTCAAATAATTCTCTCTGGAATAGAGGTCAAAGCCTTTAGAATTCCATTAATTGAATTTGACAATACAAGTCAAGGCTCGACTGTCACAGCAGAAAAAATTAGAAATCTGCCTACCAAGAATGTTAATGAAATTGCGGCTAGATCTGCAGGTATATCGAGTAGAGATGGCAGTGATATTTCCATCAGAGGGTCTAGAGCGAACGAAACTGTTTATTTTCTAGATGGTGTAAGGGTAACAGGCAATCTCATTCCACAGTCTGAAGTGCAAGGAAAAAAAGGTAAAGAGAATAATAAATCAAAAAAGGGTCAGGAAGTAAAAATTATTGAACCGAGATCAGAACCTGAAATAAACACTGAATCATACGATGCGATTGTAGAAAATCGGTTTGTCAGTCCACTTGATGAGGCACTTTCTACTTTCTCACTAGATGTGGACAAAGCAGCTTATGCCAATGTCAGACGATTTATCAATAATGGCGAGAAACCACCAGTTGATGCGGTTAGAATAGAAGAAATGATCAATTATTTTGAGTACTCATACCCTGCACCAAAGGGAGACGATATCATTGCAGTAAGTACTACATTTACAGAATGTCCGTGGAATGAAGATATGCAACTACTTCATTTAGGCCTTCAAAGCAAAAAGATAGACTTCAAAGATTTACCAAATTCAAATATTGTTTTTCTAATCGATGTATCAGGTAGTATGGGGCAACCTAATAAACTTCCTTTGGTGATTTCTTCTTTCAAGCTATTGTTAGATCAGTTAAGACCTGAAGATCGAGTAGCTATCGTAACC
>DAOLFJ010000133.1:0-12034 GCA_035326365.1 Saprospiraceae bacterium
ATGTTGAATTTTAAATTCTTCATAATCAGGATGAATTTGGCGATACGTAGAAGGTGAAATATATACGGTCATATTACCTTTGGCAATTGACCTTTCAAAATGATAATGCCCTGTAAAAATATGAAATTTTTTGTCTTGAAATGATGTACAAATGGACTGAAACTCATCCATTTGCTGAAATGCGTATCTTGGTTCCATGTGCTTTGCAATGGCTAGAATCGGTGGATGGTGCATAAAAATGAAGACATCTTTTTGAATAGTAGACACAATTTCATTTAACCAACTATATTGTTCTAATGACATGCTACCTTGTGAAGTATCCAAAAAAATAAGGCTGTGACCGTAAAATTCTTTTACAAAAAATAGTTCGCTCCTTGACATGAAAACATCTTCAAAAAAAACATCCATCATCATAGATGCGTCATCATGATTGCCAGGAATACAGCAATATGGAATGTTCAAAGCGTCCATTTGTTGTTTTATCCAATAATAAATTTCCAAATCACCAACTTTATTACACAAATCTCCTGCTAGTACAATTAATTCTGGACTTTTGGAAGTGGCTTCTTTAAGTACTTTTACAAAATTCGCCCTTGGGTCAATTCCATTGAAAGAATAACCTATTCCATCAATATGAAGATCTGTGATGAGACAAATATTTAACAAGATATTTCAATTTAATTTATTTTATAATCTATTCTAAAACCAAAACTACGCGGCGCTTCCACTAAAGCCGGACGCAAGCTATACTCTTGATTAAGAATGTTGTTTGCCAAAAAAGTGAAAGTAAATTTACTTAGTTCAAATCCAAGTCTGCTATCAAAAAGATAATAACCATTATTGTTTAAATCTCTATATGCAGCAATTCCGAATAGGTCAAAATTGATAGGTGGTACGGACTCAAACGCTTTGTCTACATTGATGGTATGGCTCACCCTTTGTAATGAAACGCCCCATTTAAATTTCCAAATTTTTGCTTCCACATCCATTTTCATTTGGTGCTTGGCTCGATATTTTAAAACATTTTGGTTTTCAGAGACACTATTTCTTATTTCTTCGCTAGTATCAAAGTTTTTATAAATTGGATCTATATAAGTGTAGCCACCGAAAACATTGATAGGCACTCCGAAGCATTTTAGCTGTCCCATAACGCTTACTTCAAAACCTGAAATCCTTGTATTTCCGATATTTTGTGGTTTGAATCCTAGTCCCCTATCATCTGAGCCAAAAGTAAACTCTATCATATCTTCATACTCGGAGATAAATCCTGCCACATCAAGAAAGCCTTGAAAACTTGCTAATTTAAAGCCTTGTTTGACACCAATTTCTGAAGTCCACCCATATTCAGGTCGTAAAGCAGGATTTGAAAAAATGTTAAAATCTCCAAAACTTGTCGTGACAAATCTTTCAGTAAGTGTAGGAAATCTATAACCTTGTCCCCAAGAACCACGCAAAAATGTATATTCAAAAAGTTTGTAATTTGCCGAAAGTCGTGCAATGATTTGATCATCAGACTTTTTACCAGTTGGATCAATCAATGAAATTGGACTACTCTGAGTATTATATTCGTATCTAAGTCCACCTGCAACAGTGAGCCTATCTCCAAAAGTTTTGTCCAACTGAAGATAAGTTGCATACGAGCTAGCTGTAAAAGTAGTATCTCCAAGAATCTGTGAATCAGTTGAATTCCAAATGCCCACTGCACCAGCCGTATATGTCAATCCAAGTCCTTGTAAAGTATTCTGGATTTGATACTCGCCATAATGGTTTATAGAACTATTAGACTGATTGGTGTTATTCTCATTATTTACAGATGTGGTCCGCCATAAAAGCTTATGTTTATTATTGTGTCTGTCTGTGTACCGAATGGATGGGTCAATGTAAAAACGTTTTGCTGTCCTATCCGAGACCGTACCTGCAAGTGGTTGCAATGCGCCAGAAGCAGCGTTTTTCCAAATAAAAAAACTATTACTTGCGCTCTGATTATAAAGTACATTAAGTCCGAAAACCAAATTATCTCTCAGCCTGTATCTAAGATTTACATTTGCTCGACCTCGTTCTTCATTAGTAGATTGATTAAATCCGTTCAATTTATTATAGAAAGCACTTCCTATGAAGTCAAGTTTGCCGAACTTTTGTTTGTGGACAAAGGATGCATTAGTTTCATGTCTCAAGGTGTCTCCCCACCACTTTTTTTCTACATCTTTTGGTGATTGGAAAATATTTGTCGCAAGTGAGATGCGAGTTTCAGGGTTTGATGTAGCATATGAAGATCTAAAATTAATAATTCCATTCAGCGCTGCCGAACCATATAAAGAAGAAGCGGCACCTTTTAGAACTTCTATTTGGCTTAGGTTTTCTATGGGAATGTCATTCCAATTTGGAAAACCTGCGTCCACTTGCAAAGCAGGAATATCATCAATAAGCAACATCACTCTACTACCTGCGCCATACGAATATCCAGATCCACCACGTATATTTGCCTGACCGTCAAGGATCTGCACACCAGGAACTTTATTTAATATCTCATCTGATGATGTGGCATTTACACTTCGCAAAAGATCTGGCTTTAGTATATCTACAGAAACCATAGACCTAGTGATGTTTTGTTCGTATTTCGTGCTAGTGACCGTAACAAGATCAAGAGCGGTTTGAGATGGTACCAATAATATTTCTAATGGTATATCGACTAAAGCTTTGAAGATAATTTTTTGATCTTCATACCCAATATAAGATACAACGATATCGAAGGGAAAAGTTGGATTTAGAATAGTAAACTTGCCATCTATATCTGAAATATATCCACCTTCCCCATGCATGATTGTGGCACCTACTAATGCTTCTCTGGTTTTATAATCTTTAACTGTGATTGTGCTGTTTTGAGTAAAACTTGCTTGTTGGAAACAGAAAATCAAAAAGCATGTAAAATAAAAATGAATTTTCATACTGTTATAATTATACTTTAAGGAAACCCAAAAAGATTACATTTCAATTGTATTACTTTTAAAATGTAATGACAACATAAAAATACAATTACATTCTAAACCTTCTGTATAATTAGAAAAAAAATATAATTATTTTCGACAAAACAAATAAATACAAGAAATCATCATAGCTTCAAAACTATAATATAGTATGACAAAAACCGTCATAGAAACAATTATTACAAGAAAAAAAATGAAAGACGCTTACTTATTCCTCTTCGTCAGATGTGCTTATTATTGGGTGAATCATAGGCAATCCAATCAACTTCGCTTCATCTTTATTGATACTGAAAAACCCTAAAAAGCCTCCTGATGCTTTTGCCACGTGCTCAGCAAAACTAGTAAAACTTTTATAAAACTTAGCACCAACTTCTGGTTCAAGCTTAGCTAAAATGTCATTGAGATGAGATAATCTATCACTTATTAATTTAGTTCTATCTGCCACATTGGTAGGGAAAGCATCTATATAATATTGTAGTCTTTCCGAAAAAGTTTTTCCAACTTCAAGATAGAAAGCTTTCATCTCAGCCTTCATGTTATAACTCCTAATTTTAGTCACTTTGTTAGCCCATTCTAATTGATCGTTGTGAATATTGCCATCTGCACCAGCTATTAAAACAGTAATTAATGGAACGGCATCTTTCAATTTCTCAAATTCTTCTTCAGTAAGGCTATTAAATTGATCTAACATGGTTTTACTTTTTAATTGAACGCAAAAGTAATATTCTTTGATAAATAATTTTCAAAAAAGTTAAAAAGGTAATTATTTTCCAAACTTATTTTTTATATTTTTTGAAATCATAAAGAGAATTATCTGTCTTAATATACAATTCTCTGAGATAATGCATGCCATCGAGAGAATGATAAAGTGATGAAATTTGCTGCTGTCTTTCACTTACATAACCGCCTGGTTTTTTGACAGAATATTTTATTGGATTAGGCAAGACAGCTATGATGAGTGCCGATTCGCTTAGTGTCAACTTTTGAGCAGGCTTCTTAAAATACGCTTGAGCTGCTGCTTCCACCCCGAATATCATATTACCCATTTCGGCCACGTTTAGATACATTTCTAGCGTCCTTTGTTTTGTCCAAAGTGTTTCTATTAATAGTGTAAAATACAATTCAAGTCCTTTTCTTATATATGATCTCTGTGGAAAAAGAAATACATTTTTGGCCACTTGTTGTGTGATTGTACTTGCTCCAAAAACCTTTTTACCCTTTTTATTTACATTCAGTGCCTTATCGATTGCTTCTAAGTCCATGCCATAATGAAAAGGTAAGTTTTGATCTTCTGAAGCCATAGCACAAACTTGGATATAAGGCGAAATCTCATTCGTAGACTTCCATGTGTATGCCAATCCTTTCTCATTTCCATAGATTATTCGTTTTACCATCAATAGTGTAATTGGTGGATAAAACACTCGTAATAGCAGTACCCACGCCACTGAAAACACAATAAAACCAACTACTATATCTTTATAATATGATTTGACAAATGCTTTTATTTTATCCCATTTAGACATAGAATCGCTTCATTTTTGATGTCAGTTAATCTTAATCTGGACTTTTATCTTTATATCCTGAGTGTCTTGGGTATGTAATACTTCCAAAATATTGGGATATACTTGTCTTTTTTTGCTAAAAAATCTTTCCAAAGTCATCCAATCAGCTCTTTCGATATCTTCCGTGGCTTGAGGAACTAAGCTCTGCTTTTTAGCTTCAATGAGATACCAATGAGATTTTTTGATGATTCTTTTTCCCACATTACTTCGGTAAGTATGTCGTGTTACCATCAATTTTGAAACAATGGTCATTTTTTTTATACCTGTTTCTTCGGTTATTTCTCGTAGAGTGGCTTCTCTTTTGGTTTCATTACTTTCTATCTTACCTTTCGGTAGATCCCAAGATCCACGTCGGAAAATAAAGAGATATTCATTTTTTTCATTTTTCACCAATCCTCCTCCTGCTTCTATCTCAGAAAAGTGAGACTTAAAGTCGGCCTTGAGTTTAGGAAAATCTTCATGATGAATTATGAGTTTCTCTGACTTGATAGATTTCTCCAAAATACTGATGTAATCCAGCAAATGTTTCTTATTTCCTGTATATTTTACCACCACGCTACCCGAAGTCACCGTATCTTCTAAAGTAACATCCGCAGAAGGTTTTAAGATAACTTCTACTTCGTTTATATAGATTTTGTAAATTTGCGACTTATCCATTAAAATATTAATATGATGTTTGAAACATTGGTTGCTCAAAAACTTTTGCAAATTAAAGCAATTAAATTAAGTCCACAAAATCCTTTTACTTGGGCGTCGGGTATGAGGTCACCTATTTACTGTGATAATCGTGTCACTTTGTCGCATCCTGAAGTGAGAGATATTATCAAAAATGGCTTTTCAAAACTTTCAGAATCCTTCGGAAAAATAGATATGATCACAGGTGTGGCTACCGCCGGAATTGCGCATGGAGCACTCCTAGCAGATAAACTCAATCTACCTTTTTCATACGTGCGATCTGCGCCAAAAAGTCATGGAAGGCAAAATCAAATAGAAGGTGAAATCGAGCAGGGAGCTAGCATTTTGGTAGTTGAAGACTTGATAAGCACAGGTGGAAGCTCTATAGAAGTGGTTGAAATATTAAGAAATGAAGGTCATAATGTACTTGGCGTCGTCGCAATATTTGACTATGGTTTTGAAAAAGCAGCCGAAAATTTTAGGAATTCAGAATGTAAATACCGTACTTTGTCCGATTATAATTATTTGATTTCAGAAGCAACAGCAGCATCTTATATTTCAAATGAAGAAGCTGAAATGCTTAGCAAATGGAATAGCGATCCTCAAAACTGGTATCAAAATAATTTTTAAAAAAATATTTTAAAAACCGAAATAATTTTTTGATGAGTCATATCACAAAAAAATCAGAAGAATTTTTATATAATTATCTGAATAACGCATCACCCACTGGTTATGAAGCACCTGGCCAAAAAATATGGGTAGATTATATAAAACCTTATGTAGATGAGTGGCATCTTGACAACTATGGCACCGCTTATGGCGTCATAAATCCTGGCATGGATTACAGAGTCGTCATAGAAGCACATGCTGACGAAATATCTTGGTATGTTAATTATATTTCTGATACTGGTTTTATCCACGTGATCAGAAATGGTGGCTCGGACCACATCATTGCACCTTCGATGCGCGTGAATATTCATACAAAAAAAGGAATTGTAAAAGGTGTTTTTGGTTGGCCCGCTATTCATACTCGAAAAGGGAAAGACGAAAATCTCTCGCCTACAATGGATAACATTTTTGTAGACGTAGGTGCCAAAGATAAGGCAGAAGTACTAGAAATGGGCGTCCATGTGGGTAGTGTGATTACTTTTGTAGACGAACTCACAAAATTAAATAATGTATATTACACAGGTCGTGCATTAGATAATAGAATAGGTGGTTTTTGTATTGCAGAAGTAGCTAGAATACTGAAGGAAAATAAAAAGCAACTTCCTTTCTCCTTATATATAGTAAATGCAGTGCAAGAAGAGATAGGCCTTCGTGGTGCAGAAATGATCGCAAATACTATAAAACCACATGTTGCCATAGTAACAGACGTCACACATGACACTAGTACACCTCTTGTAAATAGTAAAATCCAGGGAGATACAAAATGTGGATTAGGGCCTAGCCTTACTTTTGCTCCAGCAGTTCATAATAAGTTGCTCCAACAAGTCATAGTCGTAGCAGAAGCAAAAAAAATAGCTTATCAGTTAGCTGCTGCGAGTCGTAGTACAGGTACGGATACGGACGCGTTTGCGTACAGTAATGGTGGTGTACCTTCGGTCTTAATATCCTTGCCATTGAGATATATGCACACCACTGTGGAGATGGCTCATGAAAAAGATATCCTAAGCGTTATAGATCTTATATATGAGACCTTATTGGATATAAAAGCGGGTCAGAGCTATAAGTATTTTTAAAATATTGTGAGTCCAGCTAATCTCACACAATAAGAATATGCATTTTAACTTATAGTTATAAACGTTTTCATATGTGATGCGTTGTAGTTGTAATAAGATATTTTAAAAATGAAGTTTATTTATTTATTATTAATACCATTTTTTGCTTTTGCAGATGGTGGACCCTCTATTAAATTGGGACTATTGAAATATTCTGGAGGTGGTGATTGGTACAGTAATCCTACTTCATTGGTAAATTTGGCGGGCTTTTGCAATAAATTTCTTAATACCAATATAGATCCAGAATATGCGGTTGTTGATGTGGGAAGTGTAGAAATATTTAACTATCCTTTCATACATATGACAGGGCACGGCAACGTAGTTTTTTCTGATTCAGATGCAGAAAACCTAAGAACTTATCTAATCGCAGGCGGGTTTCTTCACATTGACGACAATTATGGTATGGATCCATATGTGAGATTGGCAATGAAAAAAGTATTCCCAGAGCTAAGTTTTATAGAGTTGCCATTCAGTCACCCTGTTTACAGTCAAAAATACAAAATAGATGGTGGATTGCCCAAAATACATAAACACGATGACAAACCTGCACAAGGTTTCGGCTTGCTTTGGGAAGGTAGACTAATCTGTTATTACTCATATGAAAGTGATCTAGGAGACGGATGGGAAGATCAAGAAGTTCATAAAGACCCCGAAGAAGCAAGAATAAAAGCACTAAGAATGGGTGCAAATTTAGTTCAATACGTTTTTGGAAATTAAAAAAATAACATATAACTCATGCAGTCATATTCATTGGTTCCATCCATAAAAAATATCAGTCACCGTACATCTAATAACTTTTTTCTAATTGCAGGACCATGCGCGATTGAGTCAGAACAAATGGCCATGGAGATTGCCGAAAAAGTAAAAAGAATTACATCAGACCTTAAGATTCCTTATGTCTTCAAAGGTTCTTATCGCAAAGCAAATAGATCATCTATACATTCATTCACAGGTATAGGTGATGAAAAAGCTTTAAAAATATTAAGAAAAGTTGCTGAAACATTTGACCTACCAGTCACGACCGACATCCATACAGATGAAGAAGCATCGATGGCAGCAGAGTATGTCGATATCTTACAGATACCAGCATTTTTGTGTAGACAAACATCACTCATCAAAGCTGCTGCAGACACTGGAAAGATTGTTAATATCAAAAAAGGGCAATTTATGAGTCCAGAATCAATGATGCATGCTGTACAAAAAGTGCGAGAATGTCACAATGAAAAAGTGATGCTTACGGAAAGGGGAACAACATTCGGATATCAAGATCTTGTAGTAGATTATAGAGGAATTCCTGTGATGAAGTCTTTTGGTGTACCTGTGATTATGGATTGTACACACTCACTTCAGCAACCTAATCAGCCTTCTGGTGTGACTGGAGGAAAACCTGGTTTAATCAGTACTATTGCAAAAGCAGCCGTAGCAGTAGGAGCAGATGGTTTATTCCTAGAAACACACCCAAACCCATCAGAAGCAAAATCAGATGCTGCCAATATGTTGCCACTAGATAATTTGGAATCATTATTGACCACTTTGGTAAATATCAGACAAGCCATCTACATTCCCTAAACAAACGTTTCAAAGCTCTTAAGTTTTATATCATCTTATTGTAATTTTATAAAGTAGCATTAGAAATAATGGTAAGTAATTTATATTTTTGCAAAATAAAATTAATCTTATGTCTTCTTTCAGAACTGTTTATATCTATTTATTTGTTTTTTCATTCCTAATCACATCATGCAGCAAAAAAGCAATTGCCCCTTCTAGCAATGTGCAAAGTAGCATTCGGATGGATATCGAAACACTTGCTGCGGATGATATGCAGGGTCGCGAAATAGGAACAGAAGGCGAGAGAAAAGCAGGTGAATACATAGCAAAAAGGTTTGCTCAAATAGGACTAAAAACAGCTGGGGAAAACAACTCTTATTTCCAGACTTTTAAACGAAAAAAAAGTGGTAACCCACACGGCGACGAATCAACATCAAACGGCGTAGAAGTCACAGGAAGAAATGTATTAGGTTACATAGATAATAAAGCTGCAACAACAATAATTATTGGTGGACACTACGATCACTTAGGATACGGACATGAAGGTTCGCTTTATGTAGGTGAATTAGCCATTCACAACGGTGCTGATGATAATTCAAGTGGTGTGGCTGGTGTATTGTATTTGGCAGATGTCATCAAAAAAAGTGGTCTCAAAAATCATAATTACTTATTTATTTGTTTTTCAGGAGAAGAAAAAGGTCTTTGGGGATCAAATTTCTTCGTAAATAATACCACTTTTGATAAAAAATCATTCAATATCATGCTCAATATGGACATGATAGGCAGATTAAATGCTGAAAGAAAACTAGCTATAAGTGGCGTTGGTACTTCTCCAGATTTAGAGTCAATCTTAGATAAAATCAAAAAACCTAAATTCAGTATTAAGAAGGATTTGTCTGGAATGGGACCTTCAGATCATGCATCATTTTACAATGCAGAAATTCCAGTTTTGGCATTTTTTACAGGACAACATAGCGATTATCATAAGCCAAGTGACGATGCCCATTTAATTAATTATGAAGGTGTGTATGACATTGTGGATTATATATACCAAGTCGTGGTGGCGCTAGAAAGTAAGGGTAAATTACCATTTACGAAAACAAAAGATGAATCTCAAGCTAGAATGGCTTTTTCTGTTACACTTGGTGTGATGCCTGACTACCTTTATGATGGAGTAGGACTAAAACTTGATGGTGTGAAGGATGGTAAACCAGCGCAAGTCTCAGGACTGACAAAAGGTGATATTATTACCAAAATGGGTGAACTAGAAGTGCCTGATATGCAGTCATATATGAAGTGTTTGTCTATATTCAAACCTGGTCAGACCATTGATGTTAAATTCCTAAGAGAAGGTAAAGAAATGACCAAATCAGTGACATTCTAATGGAAAAAAGTTACGAAGAGACGCAAAGAATAGACACAATTTGGCCTTTGTCTATAATGGCTCTGGTCTCAGTGATCAATTATGTCATCTATTTTCACTTGGACCATTTGGATATTTCCTTTTTTTATGGAAGTATGATATCCACCGCTTTTGTGAGTGGTTTGTTGTTTTTCATGAGATTACATACTAAAATAAACGAAAAAACGATCAATTATAAGTTATTTCCACTTCATCTAAAATGGCAAACTATCTTGTGGTCAGATGTAGAAAAATCAGAAATTCGCACCTTCAAGCCTATTAGAGAATATGGTGGATGGGGCATCAGAAATAGCTTTTCATCCGGTAAAGCTTATATTATTAATGGTAATACTGGACTACAACTTTATATGAAAACTGGCAAAAAAATTCTTATTGGAACCAAACAGGAAGACAAACTTCAAACATTCATTAAAACGCCTAAGTAATATTTGTATTAAAATTACTTTATTCCAAAAACCATTTGGCGAGTTTCATTTTAAACGAAGTGTGAGGAGGATATCTGAGATCAGGATCTATCCAAGTAGAAGTACTCAAGATAGGTTTCAGGTTTGAGAATGTATCAAAGCTATATTTTCCATGATACTTTCCTATACCGCTCGTTTGAATGCCACCGAATGGAAAATGTGAATTTGCAAATTGTGCCATGGTATCATTGATACATCCACTACCAAACTCAATATTTTTTATGACAAAATCAATAATACTTTGGTCTTCAGCAAAAACATAACATGTGAGTGGATACCTATTTTTTCTTACGATCGTCAATATTTCTTGTCTATCCGACCAAGTGATGATCGGCATTATTGGGCCAAATATTTCTTCTTGCATTACGGGAACATCAAGATTATCCAATTCGATAACAGAAGGTTCGATGTAGTTATCAGCAGGATCTACCCTACCGCCTGAAATAAGCTTTCCTTGGGATAAATATTTGCTCACGACATCAAACCTAGTTCTATTCACCATCCTAGGATAATATGGAGACTTTTGCGGATCATCTCCATAAAACGCTGTGATTTTGGCTTTCAATCCTGTTAAAAATTGCTCTTTGATGTCTTTATGAACAAGAATATAATCAGGACTCGTACACGTCTGACCACAATTAAAATACTTAGCCCAGACTAGCCGATTAAGCGTTACCTTAAGATTTGCAGTCTTATCTATGATAGTAGGACTTTTACCACCCAATTCTAAGGTTACAGGTGTCAAAGTTCTAGCCGCCTTCTCCATAATCCACTTACCTACATTAGGTGAACCCGTAAAAAATATATGGTTAAATGTAAAATTGTCCAATAAAATTTCACCTATTTGACGTCCTTCACCCATGACTACACTTACAAAACTCTGGTCAAAAGTAGTGGTTATGATCTTTTCCATTACTTTGGCAGTATTTGGTGTTTCATGCGCAGGTTTTAGCAAAATACAATTTCCTGCAGCAATCGCCCCAATTAAAGGTATCATCGTCAGATTGAAAGGATAATTCCATGGTGCAAAAATTAAAACAACGCCTTTGGGATCAGCATAGATTTTGCTGGACGCAGGCTGAATGGTGAGCGGTGTTGGTACATGTTGCACTTCCATCCATTGGGCTAAATGTTTTAATGCAAAATTGATATCATCTGTCGTGACGCCTATTTCACCAATATATGCTTCATAAGATGGCTTCTTGAAATCCGCATATAAAGCATCTAATATTTCAGATTTGTATTTGATGATGGCATTCCTTAGGTTTATCAGCGCATTACGTCTAAATTCGTAAGATTTGGTATGACCTAAATCAAAAAATGTCCTTTTTTTATCAAAGGATTCTTTTATTTCCTGAAAAGAATGGTTTACAATTTCCATATTGGCAATTAATTTAAATTGAAATGTAAACCTAAATCATTTCACACAGATTGCAAAACATATTTCGAATAAATGCAGATGTTTAGAGTATGTTTAAATTTTTATTGCTTTATAATCAATATCTTATAAACCTGACTTCAAAATAATCTTATTGTTAAGTGCACTAAACTCTTTAATTCTTTTATTGTCAGAACCATAACCTATTGATTAGCAACT
>DAOLFJ010000134.1:0-11998 GCA_035326365.1 Saprospiraceae bacterium
TTACCATCAATTCTTGGCCTAAATGGAGTACTTCTGATGGATTTTGGATATACTTTTTGGTAATTTGTGAGTTATGTAACAATCCATCTTGCTTAACGCCAATATCCACGAATGCGCCAAAATTAGTCATATTGGTCACCAATCCCGGTACTACCATGCCTTCATAGACATCATCCATCGTCTTGAGTTTATCATCAAATCTAAATTGCTGCGCTTCTCCACGTGGATCTAATCCCGGTTTGTCGAGTTCTTTCATGATATCCATGAGTGTTGGCAATCCTATGTTTTCGGTGACGTATTCTTGAAGATTGATTTGTTTTCGTACTTCTACATTTTCAATAAATTGCGCTAAGGTTAGACCGCTTTTTTTTGCCATTTTTTCAACGATGCCATAAGATTCTGGATGCACGCCTGTGTTGTCCAAGACATTTGCACCTTCGCGAATTCTCAAGAAACCAGCACTTTGCTC
This sequence comes from Saprospiraceae bacterium, assembly GCA_035326365.1. GTDB lineage: Bacteria > Bacteroidota > Bacteroidia > Chitinophagales > Saprospiraceae > OLB9. The sequence goes on from DAOLFJ010000134.1 coordinate 470, forward strand.
ATACGCTTTTTCACCCAATCTTGGCACTTTTTTTAACTGTGCTATGGTACTGAAATCTCCATTTGTTCTCCGATATTCCACTACGTTTTTTGCGATCGATGGCCCCATGCCTGCGATATATGTCAGGATGTGTCGGGAAGCTGTATTAAGATTGACACCTACTCGATTGACACAACTAGAGACGGTCATATCTAAATTTTCTTTGAGTTTTCCTTGATGTACATCGTGTTGGTATTGGCCTACGCCTATGGATTTTGCGTCTATTTTGACAAGTTCAGCAAGTGGATCCATTAGCCTTCTACCGATAGAAATTGCGCCCCTGATGGTAAGGTCCATGTCAGGAAATTCTTCACGAGCGACATCCGAAGCTGAGTAAATAGATGCGCCGCTTTCATTGACCATATAGATATCGACTTTTCTATCGAATGTGATTTCCTGTAAGATTGATTGTGTTTCTCGTGAGGCTGTACCATTTCCTATGCCTATTGCTTGAATTTGATATTTATATACAAGATTTTTGATCATCTCTTTGGCATCTCCTACTTGATTTTGTGGTGGATGTGGAAATATGGTTTTATATTCTTTAAAATCTCCATTACTATCTAAGCAAACTACCTTGCATCCAGTCCTAAATCCTGGGTCAACTGCCAATACGGCCTTCTGACCAAGTGGCGGCGCAAGCAATAATTGTCTTAAATTTTCACCAAATACCTTGATGGCTTCATCATCTGCTTTCTCTTTAAATTCATTTTTTATTTGAGTTTCGATGGCAGGATAGATGAGTCGTTTGTAGCTATCGGCCACGGCATCTGCTATGATATCTGCTTCTGCACCATTTGATCTGATGTACTTACGATCTATCATTGTGAGTATCCGATCATCATCTACACTGATACCTACCTTGAGCAAACCTTCATTTTCTCCACGCATCATAGCCAAATACCTATGCGAAGGACATTTGTGCAACGCTTCTTGAAATTCAAAATAGTCCATAAATTTTTCTGCTTCATCTTTTTTCTTAGGGACTACTTTTGACATGATGATGCCGAATTTACGGAAGTTCTGACGGATTTTATCACGTAGGTCTTGGTCTTCGCTGATCCATTCTGCAATGATATCTTGGGCACCTTGGATGGCATCTTTGGTGGAAGTGATATTAGCATTCAGGTGCCTTTTTGCTGCTAGTTCGATATCTTGACCTCGCTGACTCATGATGGTTTTTGCAAGCGGCTCTAGACCGTTTTCGCGAGCTACATCTGCCTTTGTTTTTTTCTTCCTTTTGTAAGGTAGGTAAATATCTTCTATTTCATTGGAATCAAAAGATGCCGTAATTTTTGCTGCAAGTTCAGGTGTGAGTTTACCTTGCTCTTCTATAGATGAAAGGATAAATGCTTTTCTATCTATTAATTCAAGTAGTTTTTTATATTGTTTTTGAATATCAGATATTTGTACTTCATCTAGACTACCAGTCATTTCTTTTCTGTATCTAGCTATGAATGGTATCGTGGCACCATCTTCCATGAGTTGGAGCGTACTTTTGACAGAAGAAAAAGTAATGCCTAATGTATTGGAAATGAGTTCAATAAGTTTCTGATCCATTGATTATTTTATGATTTTACTATTTTACAAAATAGTATTTATTTTTATTAATTAATTTTGAGATTATAAGAAATCTTATTTTTATTGAAGTGATTTTTCAAAGCTTCATTTTTTTAAGTACGTAATAGAAAATGTTTTTGTTATTTTGTTTTAATATGACATCCCAGTATTTTAATTATATTAATGTCAACAAATTATCGAAATAAAACAATAGTGACTTAATGTGAAAAATAATAATCTAATTACCAAAAATTAATTGAAAATACAAAATTATCTTAAATAGTTTAAAATTTGGTAATTTCGCAATTTAATTATTTATATATTTGAGCTATAATTGACAATCACTCCTGAATAAAGCCATGAAGAACATCATAATTTTAACAAGTTTTATAGCCAAAATTCGACTCTCAAACGTAAGGATGTTAAGTTTGGAAAATAAAGTTTGGGTTCTTGTTATCATATTCTTAACCTCTTTTATACTTAATGGACAAAAAGAAGAAAAATCCTTTTTTGAAAAATCAAAAATAGGGTTTACTCCTTCGTCTTTTTTCAATGAATTTGTAGGCGTTCAATTTAACTATACATTCGGAGTCTCAAAAAAAATAGATTTCAACACTGAAATTGGGTATATATTCAGAGGGGATGCATTTAAAATTTTATCACCTGATTATCCTTCCACTGGGTTTCGATTTAGAATAGAACCTCGATTTAGACTCAATAATATCGAAAAAGATCATATATTTTACATTTCTGGTCTTGTGCAATACAGATATACAAATACCTTAACAACACGCTATCCTTTTTTTAGTATTGTAACACCAGTCATTACACCATCAGAAGAGAAGATCAATATGTTCTCCATTGGATCCAAAATAGGCATCATTACTAATCTTTCTAAAAATTTTTATATACATTTTGCCATAGGATTAGGTGTTAACTCTATCAACTTCAGCTCATCGGAAAATAATCAATCAACACGCCAAGTGGAAGAAAATGCAAAAGACAAAACACTATTAGTAATATTACATGGCAATTTTCTTTATGCATTTTAGATAATTATCTGTAGAAAACTTTCATCTAATCATTAAATGTGCTTTTGAAAAGTGCCAGTTTTGACTTTTTTTACTTTATTTGAAAATTATAAGAAATCTTATTTTCATTGAAATGATTTTTCAATGCTTCAACCTTTTGGGTGCCTAATAAAAATCGTTTACCTTGTTTTGTAGTAATATGACATCCTAGATTTCCTTTTAAATTATAGACAACACCATATTTTGTTCCAAATCTACAGCCAAAACCTACAAAATCATACTTAATGAAATCTACATTTGAAATGTCATTAAGTTTTATTTCTTGGGTACAAAAAGGAAATAAAGAGATCTTGATTATTTCGCTATTGATGACTGTCGTTAGTCTAACTTGACTTAAAAGTATTAGGATCAATGTAGGCAAAATCCCAATGAGTGTTAGCTCCATGTTGGTAGCTGGTTTGGTTCCGATTTCTATATCCAAAAATACTTGTGCAGTAAAAGCTGTTAACCAAATCAGGAATACGCAAATTGGTACAATCCAAATGTACCATTGCGTTATTTTTTGTAATTCGTGGAATACTTTCATTTTTAGCGAATTTTATACTACTGGAATAAAAACGTCACTTTCCCTTTATCCGAATATAGATGTGTCTGATATTGTTTTTGCCTGTGACACGTTCGTCTATTTCAAACTGATTGATGCTCTTGATAAGTGGCAACATTTTTTGGAAACCATAGTTACGTGGGTCAAAATCTGTTTTTTTCTTAAGTAACAGATTCCCAAGTTCACCTAGGAAGGCCCATCCGCTTTCGTCCGCAAGATCAGAGATACTATCTGTCAATAATTTTATAAGTTCTCGATTGACTAGATCGACAGATTTTGGTGTTTTTTTATTGGGTTGTTTGGTAGTTTTTGTGGTCGTTTTTACCACAGGCTCTTCTTCTTCATCACCGAGTATCTCTATATAAATAAACTTATCGCATGCTGTGATAAACGGTTTCAAAGTTTTTTTCTCACCCATACCTATCACTTTCATACCTGCTTCTCTGAGCCTGATCGCCAATCTGGTAAAATCACTATCACTCGACACGATACAGAATCCATCTACTTTTCCAGAATACAAAATATCCATGGCATCAATGATCATCGCGCTATCACTGGAGTTTTTGCCACTAGAGTATGAGTATTGTTGGATAGGTGTGATGGCATTTTCGAGCAATACTTTTTTCCAACCGCTGACTGTAGGTTTGGTCCAGTCGGCATAAATTCTTTTGAAAGTCGGCACGCCAAATTTTGCGATTTCTTCCATCATTTCTTTTACGTTGGCAAAAGGTACATTATCAGCGTCGATAAGTACAGCAAGTCTGAGATCTTTGATGGTATGGTCCATTAGTTAATATTTATGAAAGGCAAATTTCGGTATAATTTATTAGAATGACCTAATTTTATTTAGGCAGGAATCACATATCTGCGGATCATGACTATTATAACCAAAAATACATTGTAAAATATAAAAAATGGCAAGATATATTCGATCCATTCCAAAGGTAGCATTATGGCCATGATCAGTAACTGAAATCCTAAACCATATGCAGAGACAAAGGTCATAAACCAATTGGGGAAAGTCTTAACCTTAAATGCTTGTGGGTCTAATAGACAAACGAATTTATCAAAGAAGCTGTAAAGTAAATAAAAGATTCTGAATAAAATATCTACTGTTTTTTGGGTTTCTCCAGGCAAAGCATTTGGTGCTTTATGCTCGAAAATCTTACTTGTAGTATCGCTTCCTAGTGATCTTGTACGTAAGATGACGTAATAATAATTGTATAAAGTGCCTTGGATTTGAATGCTTATAAATGCTAGTAATGCCCAAATAAAATGAATATCTACTACACAATAAATGGTTAATACAAACAAAAAATTTAGTATGATATCAAATATACTATCTAGATACCTGCCACTTTGCGAAGGTGTGTTTTTGACGCGTGAAAGTTCGCCATCGGCAGCATCTAGGATGGATTTTAATACCAAAAAAATACTTGAAAAAAAGTATTGTTGTTCATAGATGCAGTAAGCAGCTATCAAGCCACAGATACCAAAAAGACAAGTGACATGAATAGGTGTAAATGAAGTGTTTTTGAGCTGTGTGGCTATCCATACAGCGGGTGACCTTCCATAATCAGACAGATCTAGAAATCTATCTTTAACGGCAAGTTTTGACATGCTAAAAATTCAGAAAATACAATATGGCAAAATAGCCAGAAGTTGTTTTTGTTTCTAGTGCTACACTAAAAGGCACCATCAGATTTTCAAAAAGCGCGCAAAGTTATCTTTTTTTGATTAATTGTGCTTTGATAAATTAAATTCGTTTTTCATTATCAATTTAATTCAAGCCCTTCAAGCTTGTTTTTGGGTCATTTTTGCCTTAGGTTATTCAAATTCAAGCCCTTCGGGCTTGGTGTGGAATGAGCTGTACCGATAGGCTGTCTTAAAGCCAGACCATCAGGTTTTAAAGTATGTTGTCTAAGAGCCAGACCATCGGGCGTCCAGTGAAATTTACCGATAGGCTGTCTTGGAGCCAGACCATCGGGTTAATCTGCGGTCTTAGAGCCAGACTATCGGGTGTTTAATCTACTTTTATCAATTTTTGTCTGATTTGCTCTTTATTATTTTGGGCAGTTATAAAGTACATTCCAGCGGGCAATTGTGCGCCATTAAAAGTAAAAGATTCTTTTTCGCTGCTGTTTGATTGATACGATGCGCCTATTTGTCTTCCGAATGCATCGTAAATCTTGACAGTGATAGCTTGACCACAATTGGATGAAATATCTATCTGTGTATTGACTGTAAATGGATTTGGATAGGCGCTGACGTCCATACAATAAGCAAGATTGTTATCGTCTTTTGTACTCGAAATGTAATCCACATTTATCTTCATCTCTCCAAAGCTGTAACAACTTCCACCATGATTTTCAATTGCAGTGAGCAAGATATATTTTGCTTCTACGCCTTGTAGGTCAGGACCTTCTGTGCCTTCATACGTTGGTTTGCCTGAAGCTATTGGCAATTCGAATTCTGTCAAGGTAGTCCAAACAACACCATCATCAGAGACATCTATTGCCATCCTTTTTACACCATTTTGTAAAGCATCTTTTTCGTTATTATTCCACCAGTAAGACCCACCCAATGCATAAGTATGCCCAAGATTGTACAATATCCAATGTCCTTCTGATCGGGTAGGGTTAGGAGAAGATTTTTTCTTACAAGATATCCATCCATCGTACCAGGTTGTACTATGTTGGTCCATAAAACACTGTCCACTTGCAGAAAAGCTTAAGGCAAAAACTATAAAAAGTGTATAATAAAACTTCATTCTCGTCAATATTTAAATGTTTAGGAAACCTAACGGAGCACTTGCTCCAGGCGTATAAAAATTACCTAAATTCGGTAAAAGTGTAGGTAGTTCAGAAGGTGAAACGCCAAACCACAATGCCAATTCTGCAAAATATAAATCATTGGATGTCGTAGGGAGCATAATGCCACCATACAAATCTAATGCACTACCAAGCGTGAGATCTGGATATTGACCAAACATACGATTTCCATTCACCGGTCCACCCATAGCAAAGACATTTCCGCCCCAAGCGTGATCTGTTCCATTACCATTTGATGTCAAGGTTCTCGCAAATTCTGACATCGAAAACGTCACCACACAATCTTGCATTTCTATTTCTTCCATCGTATTATTAAATTCTGTCATAGCCCTATCTACCTGAGTAAGGTACATCGCTTGATTGTTTAACAATTCATCATGATGATCCCAAACACCAAAATCTATAAAAAATATTTGTTTTGTAAATCCCAATGCTTCTCTTGCAGCAATTATTTTTGCTATCATTCTAAAACTTCCCGATAGATATGTGTCTGAGAATGTAGTTGTAAATTCTGGAATGGCATCTATCGCTGTCTGAAACTCTATACTAGCATCAAGCGAAGTTCTGAATGATTTTCTGTATGTATCTTTAAATGGATCATTATAGTTTTTGGCAAATAACTTGTCGATAGCCACTTTTCTAGCTGGGCCGACTCCATAAGTTTCATCGTAACCGTTAAGCCCTGTGGCGCCATATCTATTTACGGTGTATTCTACAGATTGATTGCTACTTTGGAAGGTATTGGTGCCACTCAATGAAATATTCATTGAAATGGTATTATTGGTATTAGCATCAATGAGCATATCTGACATCCTACCTGCCCAACCTTTGATCTGTCTTTGGTCAGTGACACCTGTGTGCCATTGATTGGTCTGATCAGAGTGTGAAAATAAACCGAGCGGCACAATCGCGTTGCCCATCTCTATTTCAGTTTTTGTGGTAGGTCGTACAAGCGTACCGATATTGTTTATAAAACAAAGTTTGCCATCATTAAATAGCGTTTGCATACCTATGAGCGAAGGGTGTAATCCATAAGGTACACCTGCAATATTCATCGGGTTTACTGTCAACAAGCTATCAAATGGCAATGCTAAATTTGATCTTGTATCTGCATAAGCTTGATATTCTGGTGTTGACTTGGGTACTACCATATTGAATGAATCTGCCCCACCACCTAAATATAGACAGATCAACGCTTTATAATCATCATTTTTGGAATTATTAACAGATGCGGCTGCACCAAGATTGCGAAGGTTAAATAGTGAAGTACCTGTTGTGGATAAACCAGCACTTACTAGTCCTGCCATCTTCATAAAATTTCTTCTAGAAAAAGTATCTCTTGACATGACTTGTTATTTTTTAATGAGATAATCAGGACTGATCAATGTAAGGTATAGCGCCATATTTATTTTTTCTTTTGCACCATTCAACGTTGGTGGTATCCATCCTATGGATTCACGAATGATGTCACGAGTATCTTCACTCATGGTTCCATTTGTAAATAGCAGGTCTATTTGATTAATCAGCACTTCGTCATCCTGTGCACTTTCGAAGTAGCCTGATGCATTGGTTGGCGATCTGAAATATTCGTTTTCCCAGTTATCTGTGGTGTATTCATAAAATGTCCAACCAAAGACCAAATTTGCATAATTGAGCGAAGTGAGGCTGTTCAATATTTGGAACTCTGGTGCTACTAGATTTGCGTCACTCAATTCACCGGTGGGTTTGTGGTCTGGGAGGTAAAAATTAAATACACTCGGCGATGATAATGGATGCTGAAAAGTATTAATTTGAAATCCGTACCCATGATTGAAGAAATACTTGGATGGAGATTCTACACCTACCGCTTTAAGGAATTGTGTATGTCTCAATACAGGTTCGTGCATTTTTCCGAAATATGGGTCGGTCGTGTTCTCACAGCTTCTGGCTTCTTCATCAAGTAATATTGATTTGATAACCGCTTGCATATTTCCACGGACGCCATTGCCATCATTATTGAACTTACTTGCGACCCTAGCTATATATGCTGGTGTAGGATTGGAAGTGACCAATCGCTGTATGAGTAATCTAGAGATAAATGGTCCAGTATTCGGATGGTTAAACAACATGTCAATAGCATCTTGTATATCTTCTATACCTGATTGTCCAGCTGGAATGGTGATGTTTCTAATCAATTTTTTTTCTCCTTCTTGGTGCCAATCTTCATACATACGCATGGGATGTGTCATATCTGCGCCATAGATATTATTGCCAAATTCAGGCGGATTCATACCTTCCAGTGAAGCGCCAAATCCAAGTCCAGTGAATACTTTTGCCAATTCTACAATATCATTATTTGTGTAGGTAGGAATGTCATTTCCTAAAGCATCTTTTTTTCTAGTACCATCTATGTTTAATTCGTACAGACCTATAGTAAATAATTGCATTACTTCCCTTGCAAAATTTTGGTCTGGATTGATATTATATTCTGGAATTGCTTTTGGATTATTCAGATGGCTAAGGTAAAATCCCATACAAGGGTGAAGTGTCATCTCTAGCAATAAGTCTTTATAATTGCCGAATGCATGTCTTGATAACATGTCATAGTATGATGCCAAACCACGGGCATGGCCGCCAAGGTCTGTTTGGTCAGATATGACAAGGATTTGACTCAATGCGTAAGCAACCCTTTGTCTTAATTGATCCTTACCAAATACAGCATTATTCCACCATGAATACCTGAAATGTTGCCATCCGGGATTGTTGGAAATATTATTTGGGTCTTCACCTTGCGCAATATAAAAATCATACAATACTTGCGCAAAACTATCTGTCACTGCAAGGTATTTTGATCGCTCTATGCTCATTTGCTGATCGATCCATCCTTCAATACCAAGTTCTACAGAAGCATCTAAGTCTTTGGCGTCATAACCAAGAGCTGCTTGTGTTAGGAATCTCGCCATGTCTACTTTTTTGCCATTTAGGCCAGAACCATCGATTGTTTTTGAGCCGGCAGCATCTTCATAAAAGAAGTTTCTTTCTTCTTCGTCGCTTGAGGAGACTACAATACCTTTGCTATGTCCTGCCCCAATGTAATCTGTATATGGTTGTGCTAAAACAAAAGAAAAAGGGAAAAGAAAAATTAATGTATGTATCCATATTTTCATAAAGATGGTTTTGTTTATTGTGAGTATATTATAAGATGCCTAAAAGTTGCATTTCGCTCCCCATGAGACAATGATTTTTAAACGTATTAGTGTCATGTATTCCCTAATGTTTAGTTTAAATGTTTTTTTGCCAACCATATTTGAAACATTTCAGGCATCCTTTTATTAATGGCAGAAATGAAGCCATAAAATCTGCCTGGTATTAATGTATCGATTTTATTTACATATGCACGATATATTTCTTTTGCAACAAACGCAGCGTTTACAGTCAGCCAAGTATCAAAAAGTATAGACTTTTGCATTCCAGAATTGTTTTGAAAATTCGTACGAACAGGTGTTGGGTTTATTGAGATACATTTTACAGCGCTTTTCTTATTTTTTAATTCTGTGTTGATTGCTCGAGTAAATTGGTAAACAAAAGCTTTGGCCGCGCCATAGGTAGCAAGCGTAGGATTAGGTTGGAATGCAGAGATGGATGATATATTTATAATCGTACCATGGTTGTGGATGAGCATATCGTGGAGAAAAAGTCTCGTAGAAATATATAAGTTCTTGACCATCAGATTGATCATATCCAATTCTCTATCAATATCAATGTCGTCGATAAATCCATATGTGCCAAACCCTGCGTTGTTAATCACAATGTCTAATCTGGGCGTAACACTTTTTGCCCAATCATAAAGCACTTGTACACTACCATCTTTTGACAAATCAATGGTAATTCCAGCTACAGAAATACTACTGTTGCTAGATTTTATTTGTGAAGTGGCACTTTTTAGTTCTTCTGCATCAAGTGAAGTGATCAATAGGTGAAATCCTTTGGAAGCAAATAATTTTGCAGTTTCTAGACCGATGCCCGATGAACCACCTGTGATTAGAATGTAAGAAGAATTGACCATTGTGAATAGAAATATTTGGTTTTGAGTAGAGCATATTCGACTGCTGTTAAAATTGCTGTCTACTTAATTTGATTTTAAGAGCTACATATACATTTTAACAATCATAAACACCACAATTTTAGTACAATTCTATTACTTTTGCAACATTCGTTTACAATATTTCAATTTTAATAGGATCTTATGAAGTCATTAAAAGTCATTATTTACCTACTTTTTGTAGTTTCTTTAGCAAATGCTCAAGGGTATGAATTTACAACTATAAATGAATGTGAGCGCCTTCCTGTCATTTCTCAAGACAAAACAGGTACTTGTTGGAGTTTTTCTACGTCTTCATTTTTAGAATCTGAAATCATAAGAATTAATGGGAAAAAGATAGACCTGTCAGAGATGTATCAAGTACGTCAGACTTACCCAATGAAAGCTGAGAATTACATACACAGACAAGGCAAAGCTCAGTTTAGTGAAGGTGGATTGGCACATGACGTGATGAATAGTGTGAGCGAATATGGCTTGGTCCCTGCAGAAGCATATGATGGTTTGTTAGCAAATGAAAATAAACACAATCATACAGAAATGGTAGAAGTTTTAGAAGCAATGTTGAAAACCTATGTATCAAACTCTACCAAAAGGGTGTCGCCACAATGGAAGTCTGCCATTTCAGCAGTACTCGACGTCTATATAGGAGCGATTCCAAAGGACTTTATTTATGAAGGTAAAAAATATACGCCTAAATCGTTTCAAGAGATGACCAAAATCAATCCTAATGATTACCTCACTTTGACATCCTTTGCGCACGAACCATTTTACAAACAAGTGATACTTAATATACCAGACAATTTTTCAAATGGTATGATGTATAATCTTCCACTAGATGAATTTATGGAAAATATTGATCATGCCTTAGCTCAAGGTTTTACACTGTCTTTAGATTGTGATGTATCGGAACCAACATTCTCAGCAAAAACGGGTGTTGCTGTCATCCCGAAAAACTCAGATGATATGAAATCTATCATCTCTGAGATTAAACCTGAAAAGGAAATTACCCAATCATTCAGACAAGAAGAATTTGAAAGTTACAGCACTACTGATGATCATTTGATGCACATCATAGGGAAAGCAAAGGATCAGAAAGGTAATATTTATTATAAAGTGAAAAACTCTTGGGGATCTGATGGTAGCAAAGTAGCTTATGAAGGATATGTTTACATGAGCACTTCTTTTTTGCGCCTAAAATCCATTTCTGTCCTTCTGCATAAAGATGGACTAACTCCAAAAACTAAAAGTGCCTTAAAAATATAATCTGTCTCCAATGAATCAACCATTAGCTGAAAGGATGCGTCCCAAAACACTCGATGATTACATCGGGCAGGAGCATCTTGTGGGCAAAGGTGCCATTCTCCGCAAGGTGATAGAGTCGGG
>DAOLFJ010000135.1:0-11936 GCA_035326365.1 Saprospiraceae bacterium
CTTGTCTTTTGCTTGTTGGATAGGATCATTAGAAGCTAACCAAGGCATCGGTCTTGTAGGACTGCCGAAGGGATCTCCACCACCACCGCATAGACTATGCCAATAAGCTACAGCAAATCTAAAATGATCTTTCAGGCTTTTTCCATTGACCATTTGATTTTCATCATACCATCTGAAAGCTAATGGTTTTTTTGAATCGCGGCCTTCAAATTTTATTTTTTGGATATTGTTAAAGAAAGTACTCACGGTATTTATGATTTTTATATTTAAATTACTTAATTAAATTGATTAGTTGTTGTGACCAGCGCCGATAAGCTTCTAAATATTGGCTATTGTCTGATTTATATTCCGTCACTTTAATTGGTTTTAACTCATCTATAGCTTCGTCAATATTGCTGTAGATTCCTATAGCGACTGTACTTGCCTTAGCTGCACCTACAGCACCAGTGGTCTCGTACATTTCAATGTTACATTGTAATAAATTGGCCATGGAAGATGAAAAAGTATCAGAAAGAAATAAATTGTCATTACCAACTTTGATAGTCGATGGTTTAATGCCAATAGATTGCAAAATATCCATACCATAAGCGAATGAAAATACGATTCCTTCTAAAGCGGCTCTAAATAGATGGGCTTGATTATGTCTATTAAATTGAAGATTATCTATTCGAGCGCCCGTTATTTTATCATTCAGTATTCTTTCACTACCATTACCAAAAGGTAAGATTAACAGTCCTTCTGAACCTACAGGTATTGCATTGATTTGCTTTTCCATAGTTTGATAGGTTTGTCCTAAAGCAGCAACTTGTTTTCGCATCCAAGCGTACAAAATACCACAACCATTTATACACAATAATTGGCCAATGCTGTTTTGGTCAGTAGTATGATTGATATGTGCAAATCCGTTAACTCTTGATTGGGCATCATAATCCAATTTATCAGTTACGGCATACACAACTCCTGAAGTACCACCTGTAGCAGCGATATCTCCAGGGTGCAATACTTTTAAAGCCATGGCGTTGTTGGGTTGATCTCCTGCTCGATAAGTAACAGGTGTACCAGCAATTAATCCACTACTCTCGGCAGCATTAGCACTGACCCTACCTTGAATAGAAAATGTATCTACCAAATCTGGCATCATATCCTTAGGAATACCATAAAAATTTAAAAGATGGTCAGCGGTGCTATTTTGTTTAAAGTCCCAAAACATACCTTCAGAATAACCAGATATAGTGCTATTGATTTCATTGGTAAATTTCATGGCAATAAAATCTCCAGGTAGCATCCATTTATACACTTTTGCGAAAAGTTCAGGTTCATTATCTTTAACCCATTTGAGTTTGGATGCCGTAAAATTACCTGGTGAATTAAGCAAATGTCCTAAACAATAAACACTCCCTAAATCACTGAATGCTTTTTCCCCGATTTGAGTCGCTCTACTATCGCACCATATAATTGAAGGTCGAACTACTTTGCGATTTTTATCTACCAAAACCAATCCATGCATTTGATAACCAATACCAATAGACAATATTTGTTTAGCGTCCAAATCATTTTCAATTAAGAGTGTTTTGGTCAAAATACAAATACATTTCCACCACATTTCAGGATCCTGCTCTGCCCATCCTTGGTTTTTTGCATCCATATGCATTTCAGATTCTGGGTATTTTCCGATTGCTATAACCTTGCCTGAATCTATTTTGATTATTGATGCTTTAACCGATGAGCTTCCTATATCATATCCAATTGCGTACATTTGACAAAAATATAAATTAATAATTAATATAAAACGGCCCAAGATAAGAATTCAATTTATCATCTTTGCCAATGAAAAATCTATTCAAAGCTGCTATTTGATTGTAGCAATATACCAACATTGAAATTTGACCTTGTTTGATGATATTTAATTTCAATTACTATTAAAAGAATATATTAAGTTAAACTTATAAAAAAGAACTAGGAATGGAGACATATGATAATATTGAATAGTGATGGAATTTTGAAAAAAAAATAAAGAAAAGGAGCCTGTCTAGCTCCTTTTACAAAAGAATAACCAAACATTTATAAAAATTAAACGAAATCTTCATTGCACAGTTTTAATGATATAGACCGCCTGAAATAAAGCGGTAAACAAAAATGTATTAACTGATTAAATCGATGTAAAAAGTATGCTGGATTTATAGGATACAAAATGACATGACTATTCTTCAAAAATGATTGAAATGGGTCATTCATAGCAGTCTCGATTATTTCAGCTCTTTTAAATATTTTATAACTCAACGATAAGAGATTATGCATTAAATATTTAAATGTAGTAAACAAATATCCAAAATTGAAAGTAAATTTTCTCAATGATATAAATGAATGTAAATATGGCATCCAAGATTGATTTAACGAATTAATAAATTAAAACCTAATATCTCAAATCAACTTGCTATATCATATAATAACACTAACAAGCGGCAATGATGATTAATAATATCAGAGCAAAACTACAATTAAATTTTGTTCATGCAATCAGTTGCATACAATATTTCACATAATTATTTTAATAATACGTTATTAACTATTATAATGTTAAATAAGAGTTATGCATTAAATGTATTTGTATGAAATTGAAATTCAGTACAATACAATAATATTGTAAATATATTCATAGTTAATGATAATATATTTGGCAGTTTGTTTGATATAAGCTATGTTTGTGGATGTTTATACAAGTATTCCATATTGAATAGTAATTTGTAACTGATTGCACAAATGAATAATAAAAAAGATATCACTATATATGACATTGCAAAAAAAATGGACATCTCATCTGCTACTGTAAGTAGAGCGCTTAATAATAATACAGCCATTAGCGCAGAAACAAGAAAAAAAATCCATGAGACCGCTAAAGAGCTTGGTTACAGACATAATAGTTTCGCCAAAAACCTTAGAAATCAGAAGTCAAATACTATTGGTGTACTTATCCATGAATTGGTTTCGTCATTTACTACTTCCGTACTTGGTGGAATAGAAAAAGTAACCACAGAAGCAGGATATGATCTCATTATTGCCCACTCTTCCGAACAAATGTCTAATGAAATTAAAAATGCCAATAATCTTTTTCATAAAAGAGTGGATGGAGTGATCGCTTCCCTTGCTTTTGATACAGATGATTTGAGTCATTTCGAACCATTTAATGCCAAAAACATTCCATTAATTTTTTTTGATAGAGTGGAGGAAAATATTGAAAACACCAAAGTAGTCATTGATAATTACAAATGTGGTTACTTGGCTACTAAACACCTGATAGATCAAGGGAGCAAAAGGATTGCTATCGTCACCGGTACTCAACAAAGAAACGTATATAGTCAACGATTCAAAGGCTATCGTGATGCACTTTTTGATAGTAACATTCAGCTCAATGAAGATTATGTCATTTTTGATGAGCTTAGTGCTTCATCAGGTGCAGATATGGCAAATGTAATTCGAAAACTCAAACCAATGCCAGACGCTGTGTTTGTCACCAATGATTTGACTGCGGCATTTTTCATCAAAGAATTAAAAAAGCACGGCATAAAAATACCTGAAGACATTGCTGTAGTAGGATTCAACAATGATGCCATTAGCAAAATTATTGAACCTGAACTCACTACCATTGAATATCCTGGTTTCTTGATGGGTGAAGTAGCTGCCACACAACTCATTAGTCATTTACAAGGCAAATCGGACGTCAAACAGTTATCTACCATTATTATTAACTCTGAACTCATTATAAGGGAATCATCTCTTAAATCTGGAAAGAAGTAATAGATGAAAGAATTATTATTTGCTTTCTTGTTCATTTTTTGTCAAATCCAACTGTTTGGCCAAAATGGTTATAAATTATGGTTGGATTACCAAAAACTTGATGACTACATTATTGCAACTGAATACAGTTTTATAAGCGGTATCCATCTTCATAATGACAATAATGACGAAATACTAAATACAACAAAAAACATCTTAACTGAAAATCTTTCAACTTTATTGGGTAAAAAAATCATATCAGGAAATATTAAAAAAGCTGGTCAAATTGCCTTATCCATAAATTCCGATGCCAAAGATATTAACACTGAAGGTTTTAGAATAATGAGTACTTCCAATACTTTGAAAATAGAAGCAAAAACTAGCAAAGGATTATTGTATGGCGCTAATTATCTGATTAATAAAATTCACAGAAAAGAAAAAATTAAAAATATAAACATCACGGAATCGCCAAAAGTCCAAAACAGGATACTCAATCATTGGGATAATATTGATCGAACTGTTGAGCGTGGATATGCAGGTTTTTCTATCTTCAATTGGCATGAATTGCCCGAATATCTAGACCCAAGATATGAAGATTATGCCAAGGCAAATGCTTCGATAGGAATTAATGGAACCGTCTTGACAAATGTAAACGCAAATGCCATTGTATTGCGTGCAGATTATCTTGACAAGACAGCTGCATTGGCCAATATCTTTAGAAAATATGGCATCAAAGTTTATCTCACAGCACGATTTAGTGCACCTATTGAGTTGGGAGGCTTAAGAACAGCTGACCCACTCGATCCTCAAGTTAGGCTTTGGTGGAGTAAAAAGATTGATGAAATTTATCAGAAAATACCTGATTTTGGTGGTTTTTTGGTGAAAGCAAATTCAGAAGGACAACCTGGACCTCAAGATTACAAAAGGAATCATGCAGATGGTGCAAATATGCTAGCTGAACCACTTAAAAAATATGGTGGCATCGTCATGTGGCGCGCATTTGTTTACAGTCACGAAGTGAATGAAGATCGATTCAAACAAGCATATAAAGAGTTTGTGCAATTAGATGGTCAGTTTGCTAAAAATGTTTTGGTTCAAGTAAAAAATGGGCCTATCGACTTTCAACCACGCGAGCCATTTCATCCCATTTTTGGTGCCATGCCGAAGACGCCATTAATGTTAGAATTGCAAATTACCAAAGAATATCTCGGACAAGGAACGCATCTTGTAGGCTTGGCCAAAATGTACGAAGAAGTACTTCAATCTGATACGCACGTAAATGGGACAGGTTCCACGGTTGCCAAAATCATTGATGGTACTACCCACGATTACAAAATCACAGGTATTGCTGGAGTTGCCAATATAGGTACAGCTTTCAATTGGACAGGCAATCTTTTTGGACAAGCAGATTGGTATGCTTTTGGGAAATTAGCTTGGAATCCATATCTCGATGCAAACAGCATATTTAAAGAATGGACTGCTGCAACATTTGCCAATTATGATAAAAAGGTAACCGACGTAAGTAATTATTTACTTGAGCAATCGCACGACGCTTGTGTCAATTATATGACGCCACTTGGCTTGCACCACATTATGGCAGAAGGCCATCATTTCGGTCCCGGACCATGGGTAGATAGCCTTTTTAGAACAGATTGGACATCAGTTTATTACCACAAAGCCAATAAAGACAGCATCGGTTTTGATAGGAAAGCCACAGGAACAAATGCACTCTCCCAATATCATCCTGAAGTACAAAAGTTTTATGGGAATTTGAGTAATTGTCCCGACGAATTCCTTTTGTGGTTTCATAGAGTACCTTGGACGCACCAACTAAAATCTGGTAGAAATGTGTGGCAAGAATTGGTCTTTAGATATGATCAAGGCGTTTCAAAAGTGATAGAAATGAAGTCAATATGGGATTCGGTAGAAGGTTTTGTAGATAAAGAAACGTTTCGTTCTGTTCGCGACCATTTGAACATCCAAAGTAAAGAAGCGCAATGGTGGAGAGATGCTTGTTTGGCATATTTTCAGTCAAGGTCACAGCTGCCTTTTCCAATAGGAACAATTCCGCCACCACATGATGTAGATTATTACAAAAGTCTTTCATATCCTTATTCTCCGGGTATCAATCCAAAATGGTAAACTCAATTTTAATAACCTCTTAAACAAATAATATGTACCACTTAAAGCAACTAATTACATTTTTAATTATATTGATAGGATTTACTTTTACGTCATGCAAAGAAAAAGAAAGTAGTGTTGATGAAAAGAAAGGCTTAAAAACGGTATTCGCAGATGATTTTTTGATAGGTGCTGCCATTAACGCAGATCAAATTATGGAAAAAGATACCAATGCGTTGTCTTTACTCCCTACGGAATTCAACAGCATCACGCCAGAAAATATTATGAAATGCGAAATTATCCATCCTGAATGGGACAAATATAATTTTGATTTGGCAGATAAAATCGTAGCGCTTGGTGACAAAAATGACATGTTTACGGTTGGGCACACCTTGGTTTGGCATAGTCAGTTGTCTCCATTTGTTGCCAAAATAAAAAGTAAGGATTCGCTAACCATGTTTTTAGAATATCACATCAATACCATTGCGAGTAGATATGATGGAAAAATTGAAGCATGGGATGTAGTTAATGAAGCACTCAACGAAGATGGAACTATGCGAAAGTCTATTTTTCTAGACTTACTCGGTGATGATTTTGTCACAGAAGCATTTAGATTGGCTCAAAAAGCTACACCAAATAGTGAGTTGTATTACAATGATTACAACATTGAGCAACCTAAAAAACGAGCTGGTGCTATCGAACTCATCAAAAAAATCCAAGCAGCTGGTGTAAGAATTGATGGTGTAGGTATTCAAGGTCATTGGAGTATTAAAGGAATGCCACTGGAGGACATCGAACAAAGTATTTTGGAATATTCAGCTTTAGGTATCAAAGTAATGTTTACTGAAGTAGATATTACTGCTCTGCCCAATCCTTGGGACTTGCAAGGTGCTGATGTGAACCAAAATTTTGAAGGAAGTCCAATGATGAATCCTTACCCTGAGACCTTGCCCGATTCTGTGGAAGTAGCTTTGGCAGATGAATATGGTAAGCTTTTTAATTTATTCTTAAAACATAAAGATAAAATAAGTAGAATCACTTTTTGGGGTATCAGCGACGCAAATAGTTGGTTGAATGGTTGGCCTATAAAAGGTCGCACGAATTACCCACTACTTTTTGATAGAAATTACCTTCCAAAACCTGCTTATGAAAAAGTCGTAAGTACAAAGGAAACGCATAAACAAGGTTAGTAGTTAAATTTTAATCATTATCATACATCATTAAATAAGCCATATATGAGCACATCTTCTCAAAAACTTTCTGTAGTAGAAAAAGTAGGCTACAGTCTTGGTGACTTAGCCGCCAACTTAGTTTTCCAAACTTTAGTGACCTATTTGGCTTATTTTTATACCGATATCTATGGGTTGGAATCCAATCATGCATCGGCGATGATGTTGGTCGTAGGGTTGATCGCAGCTTTTGGGTTTAATCCAATCATTGGAGCACTTGCAGATCGAACACAATCCAAATGGGGAAAGTTCAGACCTTGGATATTATACTCAGCGATTCCACTTGGTGTGATTGCCATACTTGCTTTTAGTACGCCAGATTTTTCATACAAAGGCAAAGTTATTTACGCTGTGGTTACTTACACGCTATTATTGCTACTTTATGCAGCCAATAATCTTCCTTATTCGGCGTTGAGTGGCGTCATCACAGGTGATATGAAAGATCGCAACAGTCTTTCTGCCTATCGATTTGTGGCGGTGATGCTAGCCCAATTTTTTGTACAAGTATTTATGTTACCGATAATAGAATATGCAGGAAATGGAGACAAAGCAGTAGGTATTGAAAATCTGATGACATGGTTGGCCATTATTGGCACTGCCATGTTGTTGATCACTTTTTTCTCTACCAAAGAACGAATTGTTCCTACACCTGCACAAAAATCAAGTTTGAAAGAAGACTTAACAGACTTGGCAAAAAACCGACCTTGGGTTATTATGCTCTTGCTGACAACCTTAGTGTTTATCAACTTGGCGATGAAAGGTGGATCGTATGTTTATTATTTTAAAAATTATGTGGACAAGGAAAGTTTAACGCAATTCATCCAACCCGTATTGACTTTTTTGACGGGAATAGGTGTTAATTTTTTTGGTGAAAACCCTGTCTCAGCAGGCTTTGGATTATTTAATGCAGGAGGTATTGTTTTTATGATAGTTGGTATCACATTATCCAAAGGACTAGCAGATAAATATGGTAAACGTGATGTTTTTGGTGTCACTTTATTCATTTCTACTTTGTTTATATTGTTCTTTTTCTTTTTTCCACCAACTTCGATTGGACTCATTTTTGGTTCGCAAATTTTGCATGGCTTCTTTTATGGGATTACCATTCCACTACTATGGGCGATGATCGCAGATGTAGCCGATTATTCTGAATGGAAAAACAATCGAAGAGCAACAGCCATCATCTTTTCGGCGATGATGGTCGGTCTGAAAGGTGGACTGAGTATCGGTAGTGCATTATTGACGTGGATATTGGGTCTTTATGAATATGTACCAAAAAGCGATGTTGTTCAATCTGACATTGCCATTTTAGGTACAAAACTTTTGGTAAGTATTTATCCTTCTATTCCGTTTTTAATTGGTGTTGGTTTATTATTCTTTTACGAAATCAATAAGAAGATGGAAGATCAAATAGAAGAAGATCTCAAATTAAGACGTGCTTAGATTTTCATTAATAATTCGTAATTACTAATTTGAAATTAAAAAAAATATGCCTGAAGATAGTATCAACCATATCAATTTTGAAAAACTGAATGAAAAAGCCATTTCAGCACCTTTGGTTTCACATATTTATACAGCTGATCCATCTGCCCATGTATTTAATGGCCGGATCTATATCTACCCATCTCACGATATAGATAGCGATGTTGCTTTTGATGATTTGGGTAGTCAATTTGCCATGGAAGATTATCATGTATTGAGCATGGACATGCCAGGGAGCGAAGTTATAGACCATGGTTGCGCGTTACATATTAATGATGTTGCTTGGGCATCGAAACAGATGTGGGCGCCTGACGCAGCTGAAAAAGATGGTAAATATTACTTGTTTTTCCCTGCCAAAAATCATGAAGGCATCTTTCAAATAGGTGCAGCAACTAGTGATAAACCCGAAGGTCCATTTGTTGCCGAAATTAATCCAATAGAAGGAAGTTTTAGCATCGATCCAGCGGTGTTTAAGGATGGCGATGGCAAATATTACATGTACTTTGGTGGACTTTGGGGCGGACAATTGCAGCGTTGGAGAACTGGAAAGTTTATAGCAGAAGGCGTAGGTCCACTGGCACATTTACCGACAGGTGATGAAAATGCATTGACCCCAAAAGTAGTGCTTTTATCTGATGATTTATTACAATTTGCTGATGAAGTGAAAGATGTCGTGATTTTGGATGAAAATGGAAAACCACTCTTAGCTAGAGATAATGAAAGAAGATTTTTTGAAGCAGCTTGGATGCATAAATACAATGGAAAATACTATTTTTCATACAGTACTGGAGACACCCACTTTTTATGTTACGCTATTGGTGAATCTCCTTTTGGGCCTTTCACTTATGCAGGTAGAATACTTGAGCCTGTGGTTGGCTGGACTTCACATCATTCCATTGTGGAATTTGGAGGAAAATGGTATCTATTTTACCACGATAGTAGTTTATCACAAGGTATCACCCACTTACGAAGTGTAAAAATGACAGAAATTCAATACGATGAAAATGGTAAAATCATCACTTTGGAACCATACACAGAGATCAAAATTTTGGATTGAAAAGTATTTTAATGGGATTCGATGGAAAAGCAAATAAATTGATTTCAACAATTTATAAATCTTCTGCCTGCACCAAAAGCAACCTTTTCTGGTTGAAATGGTGTTAGACCTTACACTCTTTAAAATTTGAAAAATGGTTTTCTAAAAGAAATATCTCTCAGCTAAAAAGTAAATTTATATTGTTAAGCATGTAAGTGATTCAAATATCTAGCAATATCTGTTCTTTCACCGATAGCTAGTTTTTTGCGTATTCTATATCTCTTTGTTTCCATACCTCTGATAGAAATATTCAGAATGGAAGCCATTTCTTTGCACGACAATTCCATTTTCATCAAACCACAAATCTTCAAGTCTTCATGGCTCAAATCTTTATGCTTCTGTCTTAGAGTAGTAAAAAACTTATTATTCAAGTCATTAAAATGGATTTCAAATAATGATTGTGTTTCTTGCATTTTATTGTCTTTTGCCTTTCTTAGCTTGTTTAGAATAGGCTTCAACTCTTCTTTTTGCTCTTTAATATACATTTTTTCAAGGCTGGAGTATACATTCTTTAAAAGATTTTGCAAGGATTCTAATTGTAAAGCTTGTGCACTAATGACATTGGATTTTTCTGAATCAGCATGTGTTGGATTTGCTGAATTGAGATGAATCGATTTTTTATTTTCGCTGATGTTACCAGATTTATGTAACACTGTGTGTAAGACATCGAGCCATCGGTTGTAAGCGATTTCATAGTCACTTTTGTTATAATCTGGAAAGAAGGTTGATTCTATCTCGATTTTATTGAGCGCTGCTTCTATATTGGGATATATACCTGCTTTCACACCTGCTGCTCTTGCTGCTCCGATGGCGCCATTGGTAGCAACCACTTCAATATTTGCATCCAATAAAGTGGCGATAGTAGTGGCAAATACTTTGGACTGAAACATATTTTCGGTTGCTACCCTAATTACATTTACATCAAGACCCATTTCTTTTAAAAACTTCACGCCATAGACAAATGAAAATGCCACACCTTCTAGTGATGCACGATAGATATGGGCGCGTGTGTGTCTATTGAAATCGAGGTTGAAAATATGTGATCCCAAGTTTTTATTGTCAAAAATTCTTTCCGCACCATTCCCGAATGGCAAAATACAAATCCCATCTGAACCCACACCAACACTTGCCACCATTCGTTCCATGTCTTCGTATGTGCCTCCCGAAAGTGCTATCTGATGTTTGACCCATGCGTACTGAATGCCTGCGCCATTGAGACAGAGTAGGATACCCAGACTTTTGAAATTTTCTTCATAATTGACATGAGCAAATGCATTAACCTTACTCTGGGGATCATACAAATATTTATCTACGATACCATACAATACGCCAGAAGTACCACTTGTTGCGGCTATTTCACCTGGTTTCATAATGTTTAGCGCGAGTGCATTATTGGGTTGGTCACCTGCTCGGTATGTCACAGGTGTGCCTATTTGTAATCCAGTGGCTGCTGCTGCTTCAGCATTGACCTCTCCCATAACAGAAAATGTACCTGTGATTTCAGGTATAAATTTATGATCTAAATCAAAATGATGCAATACTTCATAAGCGATTCTTTTTTCTTTATAATTCCAGAACATACCTTCGGTAAGTCCTGAAATTGTTGTATTGACCTTGCCAGTGAGTTTCATATTGATATAGTCTCCAGGCAATAATATTTTGTAAATCCGTTTGTAAATATCTGGTTCGTTGTCCTTGACCCATTTGAGTTTTGAAATGGTAAAATTTCCAGGAGAGTTGAGCAAATTTTGTTGAAAATAGGTTTCACCGAGTTGTTCGAAAGCTTCACTACCTATCGATACAGCCCTACTATCGCACCAGATGATAGATGGTCGCAAAACTTGATGATCCTTGTCTATCAGTACTAAACCGTGCATCTGATAGGAAATGCCTATACCTTTGATTTCATGTGGTGGTATTTTGCTTTGATTCAGAAGTTTTTTGGTGAGTGTACATAGATTAGACCACCAAATTTCTGGCATTTGTTCGGCCCAGCCACTTTGTCTAGAAATGATGTCCATTTCATCAGCAGGTTGTTTGGACCTTGCGAATACTTCATTGGTATTGCTATCAAAGATGGCACCTTTAATAAATGAACTTCCTATGTCAAAACCTATGAGATACATACTGAATTATTTTTTGTAAAAAACATTTAAATTATTGAACAATTTGAACTGAGCGTCGGGTGTTTTTAATACCATAAAATATCGCTTGTGTCGCTGTTTTTGGCACAG
>DAOLFJ010000136.1:0-11930 GCA_035326365.1 Saprospiraceae bacterium
ACTTACCTTTGGTCCAATGGCTTTTTTGTCCAAGATTTAAATAATATTCCAGTTGGATCTTACCTTGTAACTGTGACCGATGCAAATGGATGTACTAATAGTGGTATTACTTCTGTAAATGCTTCTTCTGGACTAAGTTTGTCAACTACAAAAACTGATGTTACATGTTATGACGGTAATAATGGAACTATCAATTTAACTGTGGCAGGTGGAAGTAATAACTATGAATATCAATGGTCAAATGGCGTCACCACTCTAGATGTAACTAATATTAAAGCTGGATTGTATCGAGTGACAGTCACAGATAAGGAAAATGGTTGTTTAGGCATATCAAGTGTAGATATACAACAACCTTCTAAGTTGCAAGCAGACAAAACCGTAGAGCATATCGATGCCTTTGGAGCATCCAATGGAGAGATAGAAATTTCTGTTATAGGTGGTTCACCTGCTTATAATTATGATTGGGCAGATCTTAGTGGAACAAATAATCCTGCAAAGAGAACAAGTCTGCCAGCAGGTCTTTATGTTGTAACAATTACAGATACACAATCTTGTCCTGAGGTTGTAGCACTGAGTCTTAATCAACCTGAAAGTCCTTTAACCCTTAATATTTTACAGACCAATATTACTTGTTTTGGAAGTGGGGATGGTATTGCAAATTTAACAGTGACAGGAGGGAATCCGCCATATACCTATTTATGGTCAACTGGATCTACTAGAGAAGATTTGACTGGTCTCATCCCTGGTGTGTATACCGTAACAGTGACAGATGCCATGGCTGTAAGTAGCACAATATCTGCAACAATTGTACAACCACTTGCTATAAATTTTAATATTTCTAAAATCGACGTTTCTTGTTTTGGCGCTAATTCTGGCGCTATAACACTTAATCCGTCAGGAGGTAAATCTCCTTATACTTACAGGTGGTCTAATGGAAGCACCACCAAAGATATATCTAATCTTAATGCAAACAATTATGTCATAACCATTACAGACGCTAACGGATGTACAACCACATCTTCTATCGATATCAATGCAGGAAATCAATTAAATGTCGTGAATGATATCTCACATGTTTCATGTGCTGGTTCAGATGTAGGTAGTATCGATATATCTGTTTCAGGAGGTAATGGAAGCTATACATATCTATGGTCTAATGGTGCCACTTCCCAAGACTTAACAAACATTTCAGCTGGAAATTATATCGTCACCATAACAGACTCAGCACTTTGTAGTGCAGTAGTTTCTTCTTCATTGGTTGAACTATCTTCCATAGCGGCTGAGAGTTTTGTATCGCCTCTTTCATGCACAGGAGTTACCACAGGTAATGTCGATCTTGTGGTAGGTGGCGGCACATCGCCTTATACCTATATGTGGAATAATGGCGCTACTACTGAAGATTTAAGCAATATCCAACCAGGCATTTACACAGTAACTATCACAGATGCAGGTAGTTGTAGTATTCAGCATATCGTAAATGTGGTAGAACCTACATCACTTACAGTGAATGCCATTCAGACATATACAAATTGTTTTGGAGTGGATCAAGGTAATATCAATACCACAATTTCTGGTGGAACAGCACCATACAAATATGCATGGTCCAATGGTATGTCTACCCCTAATCTTACAAATCTTGCAGATGGTGTGTATATACTCACAGTGACCGATTATTCAGGATGTTCTTCGACTTCCATTTCTTTGCTGGCTCAACCTTCTAAGGTAGTAGTCACAGGTGGAACTATCCCAAATTGCCCAGGTGAGTTAAATGGTAGCATCATGGTTTTTACCACAGGAGGATCAAGACCTTATATTTTTAATTGGTCAGACGGTGGACCCAATAGTACAGAAAGAACAGGTTTAGGAGCTGGGTTTTATAGTGTCACCGTTATTGATAATAATGGGTGTAGTGCATCTACAACATTTGAAGTTAAACCATTGACCCTTGACTTTTTTAATGTTATTCCTTCTTGTGGTCGGGATCCAGAAACTGGTAATACTTACGTGAAAGAAAATGGCCAGGTATATGCTAAAGTATCTGGTGGTTTAGAACCATATAACTATTCTTGGTCTACAGGTGGCACTTTGGGTTACATCGAAAATCTACCTCTTGGAAATTATTCTGTTACGGTAGAATCTAATGGATGTACCATTACAGGGGAGACAGCATTATCTGGAAATGTATGTATTCCTCCTGTAGCTGCAGATGATTTTTACCTTACAGAAATGAATGTAGGTGTCAATGGTAACCTTGCTATTAATGATTACGACCCAAATACAGAATATCCACTTACTTTCCTTCCTTTGGGATATATCAATGAGGAAGTAGGAATTATAAAATGGGATTCCACCTTTAATGGTGAATTTCAATTTACACCAGCAACCAATTATTTTGGAACATTTTCATTGCCTTACCAAATTTGCGACACACTTAATTTATGTGATATTGGAAATCTAACGGTTCGGGTAGAAAAACCTGTACTTGGTTTAGCCAAAGAAATTTCTTACGGTCCGATTAATAATGAAGATGGAACTTATGACTTTACATATACCATCCGGGTAGAAAATAAGAGTTTATTTCCATTGACATCTGTCCAAATCACAGATCATCTAAATGCTACTTTTCCTAATGTCATTTCATATACCATAAATAATGTCAGCAGTACACAATTTTTATTAAATAGTGCGTACAATGGTTCAAGCAATATTAATTTATTAGTTGGAAATGATGTGTTAGCACCTTTAGCCACTGGGCTAATTACAATAGATATGACATTGACACCGGGGCAAGAACGAGGACCTTTCAATAATTCAGCTATTGGGTCAGCTATTTCTCCACTTGGTGTTTTATTTACAGATATATCTCAAAATGGTAGTAATCCAGATCCAGATAATGATGGCGACCCTACGAATAACAATGACCCAACACCTTTATTGTTCTGTCCGGCTGCAAATTTCACTGGACCTACTACGATCTGTATAGCAAGTACGACCACTATGACTCCTTCTTCGGGAGGTACATGGGAAAGTGCAGATCCATCCATAGCAACAATTTCTAATACCGGAGTAGTCACTGGTATATCCGTTGGCTCTACAACGTTTACATTTCATCAAAATGGTTGCTCATCAGAGCCATCTATTCCGGTCACAGTGATCGGCCAGGTAGCTCAGGTGATTGGATCTACTTCCTTGTGTCTAGGTTCTACGACGACATTATCACCATCATCTGGTGGCACTTGGTCTAGTACAAATCCATCTGTAGCTACAGTTAATAATGCAGGAGTAGTTACAGGTGTAGCCAATGGGACAGCCACTTTCCGTTTTACAGAGACATCTACAGGTTGTACATCTTTACCAACACAAATCGTCAATGTCAATAATAGACCACTGATAACAATCACAGGGCCAACATCTATTTGTGTAGGGGGCAGTACTTCACTTTCTCCCACATCAGGAGGCGTTTGGACCAGTAGTAACCCATCAGTAGCGACTATCAATAATGCTGGAGTTGTGACAGCTATTGCTCAAGGTATTGCAACTTTTACATTTACATTATCATCAGGATGCGTTTCCAATCCGAGCAATCCTATCACCATAAATGGCAAACCCACAGTTACTATTAGTGGTGATCAATCCATTTGTATAGGTGCAACTACCCAACTTGTACCAGCCACGGGAGGTACGTGGGCAAGTAGTCATCCATTGATAGCATCTGTTAATAATAGCGGGCTTGTTACTGGTATTACTTCTGGTCAGACTACCTTCATATACACTGAAACTTCTAGCGGCTGTGTGTCCAATCCTTCATCAGCTGTCCAAATAAAAACGAAACCTACTATTGCATTGTCAGGAGATGATGAAATATGTGCAGGTTTGACAACATCATTATCTCCATCTACGGGAGGGATTTGGACGAGTAGTAATACAGCTATTGCAACAATTTCTAATGCTGGTCTTGTTTTTGGAGTTGGTCCGGGTCAAGTCACGTTTACATTCAGAGATAACACTACTGGTTGTAATTCAGATGCTAGCACAGCAGTAATAATTCACCCCAAGCCAATAGTGAATTTTATTTGCCCTTCTGTCATTTGTGTGGGAGACAATTCTGGTTTACTTCCAGATGCAGCTGAAGCAGGCGGTACTTGGATGAGTAGCAATAATGCCATTGCCCAGATAAATCATGAAGGCGTCGTAGTAGGTATTGCAGCTGGTTCCGTTACATTTACTTATACAGCACCAGCTACAGGATGTATTTCCAATCCATCAGCGTCTATGACCGTCATTGGCAAACCAGTGGTTAACATTGTTGGTTCATCGACCATTTGTATAGGTACGACTACTACATTATCTCCATCTATAGGAGGTACATGGACGAGTAGTAATTCGGCTGTTGCGACCATTAATAATTCTGGTGTTGTCACAGGAGTCTCACCAGGTACAGCTATATTTTATTTTACGGAAACATCCACAGGTTGTATTTCACAAGCTTCAGCTCCAGTCACTGTCAATCTACCACCGACTGTCAGCCTTTCAGGGCCATCAACAATTTGTGTAGGCTTCACGACCAATGTGCTGCCATCTACAGGTGGTGTTTGGACAAGTAATAATCCTACTATAGCCACAGTTACAAATTCAGGAATAGTCACAGGCCTTTCAAACGGGGTAGTGCAACTGACCTATACATCTGGTAATGGATGTGTTTCAACAACTCCGATCCTTATAAACGTAAATGGTAAACCGAGCATCACACTCAATGGACCTTCATCAATTTGTATTGGCTCAAGTACTTCGTTTTTACCTTCATCAGGTGGCGTTTGGGTGAGTAATCATCCTAGCATTGCTACTATATCTACTAGTGGTATTGTTACCGCTATTGCGCCTGGGACAGCAACATTTACATTCACTGACAATATTACCAATTGTGTATCTGTAACATCCACTTCGATAGTGGTCAATGCTAAACCAACTGTAAATATTTCAGGGTCTAATTCTATTTGTGTAGGAGCAATGACCACGGTCACACCTACCGTTAATGGCACCTGGTCTAGCAGTAATCCTGCGGTTGCTACTGTAAACAATATTGGGGCAGTATTAGGTATATCAGAAGGTACAGCTACATTTACATTTACCCAAACAGCAACAGGATGTGCTTCTGATCCGACTGCTTCGATCCAAGTAAAACCAAAACCTATTATAGAAATAGCAGGTGATGCTTCTATTTGTATTGGCAGTAATACGCAACTTTTACCATCTTCTGGGGGCACATGGACAAGTACACAACCAAGTATTGCTAGTATTAATAGTGCAGGTTTAGTGACGTCTCATCAAGCAGGTAGTTCTAGATTTATATTTACATCGAGTAGTTCTGGCTGTCTATCTAACCAGTCAGCTCCTGTAGTTGTAATACCAAAACCTGCTGTCTCCATATTGGGTAGTACGGATATTTGTATAGGCGCTACCACGACATTATTACCTAATACTGGTGGTACATGGACAAGCAATCATCCTGCTATCGCAAGTGTTTCTAATAGTGGCATTGTGACTGGATTGGCAGAGGGTAGTGCTACCTTTACCTTTGTAAATTCAGAAACGGGATGTATATCCAATCCGACTTTGCCTATTTTGGTACAATCATCAAGTAATTTGGATTTGTCAGATATCTCATCTTTATGTGTAGGTTTCAGTGCAACATTAACGGCATCCACTTCCGGTATTTGGACAAGTAATGATCCGGATGTTGCCACTATTACCGCAGGTGGTGTTGTTACAGGAATTGCAGCTGGTTTTGTTAGCTTTACTTTTCAAGACAATTCAGGACTTTGTAACAATGTAGTCTCTACAGATACGATACAAGTTGATTATTGTATTTTACCCGATTTTAATTTTACATCTGTAAATGTTCTGGTCAATGGAAATGTAAACACCAATGATATGGTACCTTTGGGTGCTATTTATGGTACTCCAGTATTAGAATCTCAACCATCAGAAAGTACGGTAAATATTGTAATGAATACGGACGGAAGTTACACATTTGTAACAAATCAAAAAGGTGAATATGTTTTTTCAGTACCTATTTGTGCCAATGGATTTTTTGTCAATTGTGCGACATCTTTGCTTACCATTAACGTGACTGATATATTGGAACCAGGTAAAAAGCCATATGCAAATCTAGATATGGCAACCACTTATGCAAATTTTAATTCCACCTTAGCTGGTGAACCTGTTACAATCTATACACTTTCGAATGACTTCTGTCTAAATGGAAGTGGATGTAGCCTTGACCCATCAAGCGTGGAAGTTATAGGGCAGCCTTCACATGGCGCAGTAATAATTGATATTGATGGAAATGTCATTTATACGCCTGAAGCTGGTTTTATAGGAGACGATACATTGCGATATAAAGTTTGTGTCACAGGGGAACTTACCAATTGTGCAGAAGCGAATCAAATCATCCATGTTTTATCAAGTGGTTTCTTTTTTTCCAATTCAACCTATGCAAGTGATGATTTTTATTTTACAAATCAATCATCACCAATAACAGGTAATGTATTGTTAAATGATTATGATTTTGAAGGTGATATGCAAGAAGTTACATCCGTTGGTAGTATTTCTTTGCCGGTTAGTATATTTGGCGGTAGTTATTATTTAGCTACTAATGGAGATTTTGTTTTTACACCAAACAATGGTTTTTCTGGTTCCACTTCCTTTGTATATGAAGTCTGTGATGTTAATGCGCAATCTGTTTGTGCAAAAGCCACAGTTTATATTTTTGTGCTTCGAGATTTGCCACTACGAGTAAGGGTGTATCTAGAAGGCGCACTCATGGAAAATGCTAATGCAAAAGATAATAATAATAGACCTCTGATGCGTGATAATCTTAGGTTGAGTACATTTACAGGTCAGAATTTTATTCCATTCCAGGATCCTTATACTATTTCTACGGAGTATGTAGATGTTAAAAATAAATATGTCAAGGTAGGTGCAGGTTCATTATCTCGTTTTCATACCATACCTGATCCTACTACTGTTTTTGCAGTCACTGGACCGAATGCAATTGTTGATTGGGTATTTATAGAATTGAGATCCAAACTTGACTCAAGTGAAGTAGTAGCTACAAGGTCAGGATTATTGCAAAGAGATGGCGATGTTGTTGATTTGGATGGAGTCAGCCCGCTTGCATTTGCAGGTGTAGCTGCGGATAGCTTTTATGTCGTAGCAAGACATAGAAACCATCTAGGAGCCATGACATTGGTATCTAGTGTCAATGAAGTCATTGATATGACAGATATTAATACGCCTATCTTTGATTTTGGCACAACTTTACAAAACGGTTACAACTATACTGGTTATGGTACAAATAACAATGTAAAACAAGGATACCGCGCCCTTTGGGGAGGCGATTTTGATGGAAATGGTAGATTGAAATTTGTCAATCCTAATGATGATCAAAATATATTGTTTTATGAAGTATTTGCTTCACCAGGCAATACAATGACAGCTTCTAATTATAATTTTACATACGGCTATTATCAAGGAGATTTTGATTTAAATGCCAAATCTAAATACGACAATCCTAATGATGACAAAAATATGTTGTTTAGCCAAATTCTTCTTTTCCCTTTGAATGCAGGATTGTTGTCAAACTTTAATTTCTTTATTCAACAAGTGCCAGAAAGGAAGTAATTTGAGTACTTCATTTATGCGTAACTTGCTGAAATATAAATATGTATGAAATTATTAATTTAAATATATAATTTTTATTACATATCATAGTGGTTGCTATGAGTAATTCGTGTCTTTTTGGTGTAAAGAGTGTCTTTTAATCTGGGCTTTTGAACAGATGTTAAAGACTTTTTAAACATTATTCCCAAAAACAGATACAATGCTTAAAAAACCAAGTGTTTTAGTATTTTTATTTATTCTATTGAGTCTTAACCACATTTTTTCTCAAGTGAATAGTGTCAATTATCACATCAGATATAATGAGAGTACCTGTCTTTATGATTGTTGTCTTATTGTCATGAGTGGTTCAGCAACTTCTCCTATCCAAAGAGCGCAGTTCGGATCTCAATATTCCGTAGTAGTGCCTACAGGTACTCAAGTCCAAATTGCGCAACTCCATAATCCGATTCAAAATAACCAATTTTATAACGGAACGGTACCTTGTGTATGGAATATCAATAGTTCTATCACATCGCCTGGTGCACAGCCAGAAAGTGATTTTCATAGTGTGACTCCTAGTAATTCACCATCTTCATTTTATAACAATCTTAGTACAGGGGATACCGTAGTGTTGTTTAGTTTATCACTTAGTCCTATGATCAATTGTGCACAAGGTGTAAGGGTATTTGACAATGACACAGATCCCGCTGCAAATGCTGAAGGTATGGGTGGTGGTGATTTTACCAATGGTTTTACCCTTGGTGGTATTAGTAATAAATATAATGCAAATTCACCATCTATTTTGCCATCGCAACCTGATGTTTTAAGTTTGACATCTTCTTGTGCAACAGGCCTTAATATCAACCTTAACGCTACTACAAATACTTGTCAAGCTCCACTAAGTTATCAGTGGTCTGGTCCAGATGGGTTTTCATCTGCATTACAGAATGTAGCAATGCAAAACCCAGGTCCTTTAAATAGTGGCTTGTACACCGTGACGATTTCAGATGCATTAGGTTGCAAAGATACGGTTAGTATTCAGGCATATGCAAAACCTGAAGCTGGCCCTTCTCAGCTAGTTTCTTGTTTTCAGTCTGGTACAGCTACTATACATGCAATAGGGAATGGTGTGTGGAGTATAGGTGCAGGAAGCGCAGGAACAGCCATGATTGCTCAACCCAATAATGCAATAACTACAGTAACTGGATTTACTGCAGCTGGTGTTTATAATCTTGTTTGGTCTGCAAATGGATGCAGTGACACAACGACGGTAACTGCTGGTTCTGATTGTGCTTGTAACTTAAACAATAGTTTGGTACTGCCGACTGTTCAGTCATTTTGTAATAGTTCAGGAGCTTTGACCCTGACAGGTAGTGATTTAAGTAGTGCTACGGGTACTTATCAATGGATTTACAAATTAAATAATCAATCTTATGTGAATGCACCTGGTACAAGCACAAATAAAGATTATCAAATCTCTAATTTAAATGTTGGAACACACGCCTTCAGGAGAATTTTCATAAAAAGTATAGCACCATTCTGTAGAGACACAAGTAATATTGTCTCATTGCAAGTTTTGGCCATGCCAAACGCAGGAGCCAATATCAACTTAAATTGTTATGAATCTGATACTGCTTTTTTACAGGCAGTAAACACAGGATTTTGGAGTATTGGCACTTCGAGTGCAGGTACAGCCACACTTTCGTCATTGACTAATCCTAATGCGACTGTTACAAATTTTTCTCAATCAGGTGTGTATTACCTAATATGGTCAAATAATGTATGTAGCGATACCACTTTGATAACTGCTGGTATATTCTGTGGTTGTGATATTGCTAATGGTGGCGCCAATAGAAATGTCTGTATAGGTGGACAAAGTGAGTTGGTAGGTACGTGTGCATTAGGAATCTGGAGAAGCATGGTCAGTAATCCTGTAGGTGCAACATTAGACAGCATAGCACCAGGCCAAAGTCTTGTTAACTTTTCTACCCAAGCAATAGGCACTTATAGGTTTATATTTTCCATTAATGAAGCGTTATCAGATACTGTTTCAATAGTTGTCGTTCCAAATCCTACAATCTCGGCTGGAGAAGATTTTGGATATTGTGAAGACCTCGGATTAGTGACTATCACTGCTAGTGGTGGAGCGAGTTATTTGTGGTCTACAGGCCAAACATCAACTTCTATAAATGTCGAACCAGACACAACGACAACATATTATGTGACAGGTTTTAATACAGATGGCTGTTCCAGAACCGATTCAGTGACAGTTACTATTTTTCAAAGACCATCAGGCGTCATTCCCCCAATAGATCCCATGTACGAAAAAGAAACCTTGCAACTTTATGCAGGTGACTGGAGTGATGGCCTGATGTATCTTTGGACTGGTCCAAATAACTTTACATCTGCCACAAGAAATCCTGTAATACCGAATGTAAGTATGGTAAACTCAGGCATGTATACACTTATGGTAACTAGCCCAGAAGATTGTGTGGCATATGGATCTGTAAATGTTCAAATATTGGAAAGTCCACTTCCTATTGTGTTGAAAGATTTTTGGGGTAGTTATAACTCAAAAACTAAATCTAATGATTTGATTTGGAATACACTTACAGAAGCAAATAGCCATTATTTTGGAATTGAAAGAAGTACCAATGGACAGCAATGGATAGAAGTTGGCGATATCAATGCTAGTGGAAGTTCTACAGTGTTAAAATCTTACAGTTTTGAAGATACAAATATTAAAAAGGGGCAAACATATTTTTATAGACTGCGATCTGTAGATTTTGACGGAAGTTTTCAATTTTCCAATATTATAGAAATCAGTGTTCCTTCAGATTTTACATTTATATCTTCTTTGTACCCTAATCCAGCTACAGATCATGTCAATTTAAAAATAGAAGGATTGATAGATGGAGATGTAGAAATACAAATATTTTCGACTTCGGGGCAAAATTGGTTCGATAGTGTATTAAATGCTGCTGCATATGAAGGTCAAGAAAATATCCAGATTCCAGTCTATCAATTACCAAATGGTGTCTACCAGGTAGTCGTAACATCAGGTGTGGTCACAGCTCGACACAAATTGGTCATAATGAAATAGCAGCCATTTTGTGTGATTTATATTTAAAGCTGATATAATGAATGTAAGATCAATGTTTTATACTTGATACAATAGGGGTTTACTATCATTATTGTGTCTTCTTAATAGCAACGTACCTGAAATAGAAGTCTTTAAAAACCAGATAAAAGGTTAAAAGATATCAAGAGTTTTTCCATTGTTTAGAAACAAGACCAAATGTTAATTTGAGTGGAATATTTCAGGCACCACAGCAAACTAACCTAATTCAATAACTCAACCTCAACTTGCAGTCCGTGGACAGCCATACTGTCTATTGCTCGAATGTTAGTTTTTCCGACAAACTGTTATTGATATTCTCATAGGATATTAAAGAGAAAATTTAATGCATTTACACAGTGTAGTATAGTAACTACATTATGATATTCATATTATTTATAAAAAAAATAGAAATATTTTTACAAAAATGCTTTATATAATGATTTTTAATAATATATTTGTCCCGATTTACCAACAGAATCAAGGGCTAGCCCCCAATAGAATATATAATAGAACCTGCCAGAGATGGCTTAATAATCTCTTTATTAATCTATTATATATATGAATATATATCAAATAATATTTTTGTCTACCATAAACGTTCTCCATGGAGCATTGCGTTTTACGTGGATAAATTACTACTCGACAAGTAATAAACATTTACAAGCGGACTTAATGGGATGTCTTCCATTAGGTCTTTCGTCTATAAGTTCAATTTTAGTTTTTAGGAACAAATCTGAGATGTTGGAAAAAAAACTCCATCCTCCCAATAAACCACATCCTACTTAATGATACCAACTTTATATTTTCTTTAAATCAACAATATATATTTTAATCCTAAATTTCGATAAAAAAATAAATCTTTAAACACCATGAAAACCAGGATTTTTCTTTTTGCAGCATTCTTATGTTGCATTTTCCTAACCCAACGAGCCCAGGCTCAAGTCACCAGCGTAAATTATCGTTTGGTGTATAACGTTGACTCATGCTGGTACGACGCGCTCCTTATTATAAATGCAGGTTCGGCAACGACTGCAGCGCAAAGAACACAGTTCAACTCGCAATTTTCAGTAGTCGTGCCTGCAGGTACTTCTGTTACCGTAGCTAGAACTTACTGGCCAAAAGTAGGAAACGCAACGTACTCTAGTAC
>DAOLFJ010000507.1:0-2373 GCA_035326365.1 Saprospiraceae bacterium
CATTACGGATGCCAATCAATGTGGCGTAATCATGTTACAAGGCAGTAAAAATTGTGCATGTGCAAATAGTGCAGGCACGATGGATTTTACGGATAGCCTTTTGAGTGTATGTTCATCAGAAAATGTAATAGCTACGTACAATAGTGATGGTATTCTCGAAGATAATGATCGATTGATTTTTGTGTTACATGATAATGCAGGTACTGTTTTGGGCAATATCTTGGCGACATCGTCACAACCAGTTTTTGGTTTTCCGAGTAATGGAGTATTAGGTGCAACGTATTACATATCTGCTGTTTCGGCAGATACTACATTGCAAGGTACTATTGACTTTTCAGATGCTTGTTTTTCTGTTTCGGCAGGCGTTCCTGTAGTCTTCTATGAACCACAAATCCAGTTAAATCCAATCAATAATGTTTGTGTATCAGCATGTACAGATATAGGCTTTACATTAAGTGGGAAAGGTCCATATCAAGTGGTTACATCCATTTTGTCCAATAATACATTGATAAAAATGGACACAGTCAATACCAGTAATAACAATTATTTGACGTCTTTCTGTCCAGCTGATTTCAATAATCTGACTGGCTTTGTGACTATCAAAATAGAACAATTTACAGATCAAAATTGTGTGGGAAAAGGAGTAGATGGTACGATTAGTTTTAGTATATTTCCTGAGAGAATCAGTAATATAAATAGTCAATTATGCCGGGAAGATAGTATTGTCATCAATGGTAAGACTTACAACGAAATAAATCCCGCAGGTACAGAAATCGTGGTTTCTCAGGTATCAGGTCAATGCGATTCTATCATCAATGTTAATCTCAATTTCTTGCCAGCAGTGACAAGTACCCTTACCCAAGCGTTATGTAATACCCAATCACTGATGGTCAATGGAACACCTTATAATATCAATAATCCATCAGGTACAGAAATCATTATTGGCGGTAGTCAGGCAGGATGTGATTCTACTGTGGTGGTCAATCTAACATTCACAGATGAAATCAATGTCAACTTAAATCCTATGCTTTGTGATGGCGAGTTTTTAATAGTCAATGGTACGAGATATGATGTCAATAAACAATCAGGTATAGAAAATATACCATCTACAGACGGCATCAGTTGCGACACGGTGATTAATGTTCAACTAAGCTTCGAAGGTCCAAAAATCAATAACATCAACCAAACACTTTGTGCAGGTGAATCCATAAATATCAACGGAATCGATTATGATGTTACCAATCCCACCGACCAACTTACACTCACTAATCAAGCAAGTAATGGATGCGACTCGATAATCAATATCAATCTTTCATTTTTGCCACCAGCATTTTTTAACTTAGAAGATACACTCTGTGTTGAACAAAACTATCTTTTTGATGGAGTGTTCTATGATGTCAATAATCCGTCAGCTACCTACACCGTACAAAATAGTAATGGTTGTGACAGTACCGTAAATATACAATTTTACTTTTTCGCAGCAGAAGTAGACACGGTAGAATTGTCTCTAAAAATGGGAGAAAGTATTACGTACAATGGCGTTGTCTTTGATGAAAATAAGATGGAAGGCATCACCACAAATCCATCAACCAGTGCAAATGGCTGCACGAGATACACTTATGTAAGACTTAGATTTGAAGAGACATTTATAACTGCTACCTATGTAGTCGTTCCCGAAAGTTGTCCAGGCGAAAATGATGGTAAAATATTAATAAATGACATCCAAGGCTGTAGCAATTATGTAGTCACCTTACAAGACAGTATCATCAATAATCCAGTATTTCCACTTGTGATAGATGGTTTAGCGCCAGGGACTTATAGCTTAGATATAAAGGGAGATGTGGGATGTGTATTTACTGAAGACTTTACTATTAATCGTTCGCTGTCTCAGGGTTTTACTATCGATGAAACCATTTTTGAAGTGACTGAGGGAGAGACAAAAATACTAAATCTAGGCTTATCTCCAGAACCTGAATCTATACTATGGACACCTTCTACCTATCTCAGTTGTGATGATTGTGTTATGCCCATATTAGCGGATACCGCGCAGTCGATTGTATACGATATTCAATTGACAGATGATATTGGATGTTTATACAGAAGTAGGGTGGAATTGCAGGTCAATGAAGTCATCAAAGATATCGTATTCCCTAATATTTTTTCGCCGAATGGAGACGGACAAAATGATAATTGGGATATCAATGTTACCAATCAAATAGTAATTCAGGTATCTGTTTACGACCGATGGGGCAATCAAGTTTTTGGTGTAAAACCCAATGTAGATCAGAACCTGATTTCATGGGATGGCAAGAAAGATGGACAGTATGTATTGCCAGGCGTCTATGTATATCTTATCCAATATGTAGATGCAGC
>DAOLFJ010000508.1:0-2368 GCA_035326365.1 Saprospiraceae bacterium
ATCTACATTTAAAAACTTTCCAAAATGCTTCGAAATGTCTTCAAGGGAAATATCCCCCTCATTTATAACATTAGTCAATTTAAGACCATTTAATAATTCACTTAACTTCACCATCGGCCCAGTCCATTTTATCTTTGGATATGATGCGATGATATCTTCTACTGAATTAGTATCATTTGCCTTCAAAAGATATTTTTCAATCATCTCTAGTGCTTTAATTAATGCAAAGATATGGTTATCTTTTGATTCTTTTCTAAATAACGTATCATCTCGATGGTTTTGCTTCGATCTATAGTAAATGATATCATCTTTGATCAATTTACAATCTTTTATCATCCGCTTTAAGAGCCTAGAATAATATCTTTTATCCCCAAGTAGCTTTTCCAGTTCCAAATTATAAACTCGCTCATAATAAATCCCTAGATGTTGAAAGGTTGGCTTCTCTATCTTGTAGTATTGAATTTCTTCTTCGATTGAGTTAAATTCGTATTCCCTTTCAGAGTTTGTCAATTCACCACTTAATGCTACAAATGTATCCAGACGTTCCTTTATTTCATCCCTATCATATATCATATCGAAGGGGTCAGGATATTTTCCCAAAAAATGATTTAGATTTATATTTAGTTTTTTTGATAGCATTATAAATAATTCTCTAATTCATTCTTCCTTTTGGTTATATATCAGTCTAATTTACTTAACGAATTATTATTTAATTGTGTCTTGTTCAAACAGTGAAAATAAGAAAATTTTAACTAAAACAAACTAAAAAAGCCACCTAAATAGATGGCTTTCTACACTTTATGTAAATTAAGTTCTACTACTTTGCTTGTCTCAATGAATCATCTTTTCTGGATGCTAATTTCTCACTTAGCATATCCATTTCTGCCCCTACCCTAGACTCTACAATTTTGCCATATATCTGGGTGGTTTTGATACTACTGTGTCCTAGCATTTTACTCGTAGCTTCCATACTTACACCATTGGCCAGCAATACTGTTGTGGCAAATGTGTGTCTTGCTATGTGCGTAGTTAAAGGTTTTTTAATCTCACAAATATCCGCAATTTCCTTTAAGTAGGAATTAAGCTTTTGATTACTTTTCATTGGTAGTAACTTATTATCCTTTACACACTTAGGATGATCTTGATATTTCTCAAGGATCGACAGTGCTGTATCCAATAAAGGTACATTTGCCACATTTTCAGTTTTTTGCCTTGATGTATAAATCCACTTTTTACCATTTATACCTGTGCCTATATGTTCAGGTGTAAGCATTGCGGCATCTTTGTAAGCATATCCTGTGTGGCAGCAAAACACAAAAATGTCTCTGACTTCTATGAGCCTATCTATTTTAAACTCTTTGTCCATAATACGATCCAATTCGACTTGTGTCAGATATTCCCGTTTTGCTTCCTTCACTGGACATTTGTAATTCTGAAAAATATTTCTATCCATCCACTCATTATTGGTGGCAAACTCGATCACTCGACTGACATACTTAAGATACTTTGCCATGGTATTTTGCTGAATCTTCACTTCTGTCTTAATGTAAAATTCGTACTCGACCATAAAGGAATACTTCAGATGACTTAAATATATATCATCCAGAGAATATTTAAGTTTCAGAAAATCGGCTATCCGATTTCTAAAAGCTTTATACCTACCCCACGTAATCTTACCTATTTCTATACCGATGAGCTTCTCTGCATTAGAATTGAAGATGTCGCAAACTTCAAGCAATTTCTTACGCTGATCAATTTCCTTACTTGTCAACTTTTCTCTTAACATGTCAACAGTAATATCCACTTCTTTCAGCTTGTAATCATTGTATATCCTTAGAGTATCTAGTTTAATCTTCTCTAAATACTCATTGATTGAATTGGCAATAGCAGAATTCCCTTTAATCCTACCCAATTGCTCGTCCCAATTTTTAATATCAACTGTTTGATCAGTTGATATCCTGGTTCTTTTACCATCTAAGAACAATTGTAAATAGATAGGAACTTGGCCATTTTGAATTCTGTCCTTTCGGACCATAAAGGTTACTTTTAAAAAATCTAATTTTTTCATGGGCAATGCATGGTTTTAAAACGATTAAAAAATATCGTATGCTGCCATAACGAAGTAAAAACACCCAATTATTTATATAAATGACTTCAAAAAGACATCTGTTACCATGATTTTGATTTTTTGCTTGGTGCCGGAGTGGTGTCAGATGGTAGTATTTTTGAACATCTGGTGTCAATGTGGGCACATATAATTTGAGTTCTTTTGCGTAATTTTGAGTAAGCTATTTTCATAACTCCTTGAAAAACAAACGCCAAACAAGAAATCTGATAAGATTTGAGCTTGTTTGGCGTTGTGAAAAGT
>DAOLFJ010000509.1:0-2364 GCA_035326365.1 Saprospiraceae bacterium
CACGAGTTCCCACCGCATTCCCACTAGATCCCACTGATGCATTAAAGTATCAGTCCAACTGCATTAAAGTATCATATCGGAAAATGGCCAAATTTTCATGTTATAGTTATATACTCAAAATACACCTTTTGAAACCATTTTCAAAAATAAACGGTACTCAAGCATATGGAATATTTATTGTTCGAGCTTTCTAGAGATTCCGGTCTTACCAGCAATTCCATGAAATCAATAATATAAACTAAAATGTCATTATACTTATGTAAGTGTAATGACATTTTAGTTTTGAAACCTTTCTAAAAGTATGGTTTGATTTAGTGACTCTTTATCAAACGAATGGATTTTGAAGCTTGATTGGATGAAGCTATTTTTACAACATACATACCTGAAGCCCAATCTAGACCACTTATTTCAAATGGGAATTTTACATCTACTTGGCTCATAATTATTCTACCCATTAAATCTGACACAGTGATATTATAGGATGCGTCAGAATCTTCTTTTGAAATGATAAA
Source organism: Saprospiraceae bacterium (assembly GCA_035326365.1). Classification (GTDB taxonomy): domain Bacteria; phylum Bacteroidota; class Bacteroidia; order Chitinophagales; family Saprospiraceae; genus OLB9. The sequence goes on from DAOLFJ010000509.1 coordinate 513, forward strand.
ACCAGCATTAAATGGATTTGGTGAAATCGAAATATCATGTAGTACTTTGTCATCTATAGATGATGTCGCACATTGTTCAATTAATCGAGTTGGTTCTGTCATTACAGCCAAGTTGTAAGAAATGTCTAAATTTGACTTTATTGCTGCCATAAATAGTTTATCTTTGGTGGTAGCAAATTCCCTTGGGTCACTATCTCTAGCCATATTGTTTACATCTAATACAAATACAATTTGATTTGTCTCTTCATCCCAAGCATACAGTTCTTTTGATTGGTTAACTTCGGCATTTAGATATAATCGATTGTTAAATTTCACGAGGCTACCTATCTCTATATTAGACAATTTATTTGTCCCTTCGCTGCTTCCATCTGTAGAAAAAAGTTTAGATTCGCCGTTCTCATCTAATGCACTAAAGTAGAATTGGTCGCAATAATATTCGAAATCGTAAGGGTTTAAATTTTGTACTTCTTTGTATTGTATTTTAGTGGTGCCTGCAATTGTTCCGTCCGAAAAATATGCAAAATTTTTATTGAAATTATTTTTCTCTTTGACTCTAGCAATGATTTTTCCTCCTCCTACTTTCATTACATTGTAAGCATAATATACAAATGGATCGTAAGCTTCAAGATTGTCAATGAGAGGAATAGTTGTGTTTTCCTTACCTTCAGTTACATATAATGAATAGGCAGATGTGCCATTTGGGTACCAAAAATAGAGCTTATCATTCGTTACCATCATGTTGACATTGGTCGCAAAACTATTAGTGGCATTAAAAGTGTAGACTGATGTAAATGCTCCAGAAGATGGGTCTATGGATAAAAGTTTATTGCCGTTTTTGTATCCTATTACCATTAATTTTCCATTTAGTACACTAATCCCAAAAGCACCATTACTGTCAAATGTTAATAATTCTTTTTTTACTTTTGTAACAGGGTCGTATTCCATCAACTTTGTAGATTTAGTACCTGTAGGAGCAAAAATGTAATAAAGTTTTCCATTATAGAATGTCATTCCCTTAAATGCACCAACTGTTTTTTCAACATATTCAAACACTGGGGATTTATCTTTAAAAATTATGATATCATGAGCTGATGAATTGGTCCCCAAAGCTGTATAATTGTCATCATGGGTAAAAACAGAAAGATCTGGACTTAGAAAAACATCAGTTCCAAAAAAATATCCTGTGGCTTTAGTACCAGCTGTGGTTCCGTCAGAATAATAAAGCTTAGTATCATTATTTAGTCGATAAAAAATGCCACTATTATCTGCGTAAATGATTCTATCAGTAAAGAACGACCAATCATTTTTAATGCCTTCAATAAAGGAAGCGGTTTGACTATTGACTCCTTGGATTATTCCAAGAATAAATGCAATTGTGAATAATCTTTTTATTATTTGAATCATTTCTTAAGTTTAAGGTTTTTATAATGTCGCAAATGTATTTAATAATTCAAAGATATGAGTGGTTTTGTATATTAATTTTTAACAAATAAATTAATAAAAAAATCTTTTAAGCAAAGAAAATATTAGTTCAAGATTTATGAACATTTAAGAACAGAGGCCCTTAATCCTATAGGAATTATTTACCAATATGATTTCAGAATTGATAGCTTTTTTGTAGGTATGGTGGGTCTTGTGATTATCATCATTTGGACATTGTTCGTATCACACTTTTGCTATTAAAGGTTTCTGCGCTTTATAGTTAAACATACTCTAAACTTGGTTTTAGTTTGTTGTTTTTTGGTAGTCACTTATGGAAATATTATTGGAAAAATAATAAAAGTATTGATCATAGGTATAGACGGTTGCAGGCCTGATTCATTTATGCAGACAAACACGCTTAATATCGAAA
>DAOLFJ010000137.1:0-11879 GCA_035326365.1 Saprospiraceae bacterium
AAGGGATCCTGGTTTTGGATTCTGATCTGTAATGATTCCTCCCTCTTTTCCAACAATAAAAATAGAATCGTTTACAACAATTTCAAAAGAAGCATCATCTGCTGCTTCCTTCGCATCATCGATGTTTTTGCCAATATACTTAGGTAATTCTAGTTTTTGACCATGGTTGGTATAAACTTTCAACAATAGTTGTGCTAAAAAAATTATTAGAAATAATAATCCGAATATAAAAAGTAGCTGCTTTAAAAACAGCTTACTTTTTATATACTCGAAAAATCCAGGTTGACCCTGTGTATTTTGTTTGTTCATACTTTTATGCTATAATTGGCACAAAGATAAACAATTAAATCTTTACAACTCTTTTTGTTATAATCTGCTTACCATTTGTAAGTCTTAAGAAGTAAATACCACTAGTAATATTATCCAATGACAAGAAAGACACTTCACCTGCTAATTTGCCAGCAACGATTGTTCTACCTGCAAGATCCAATATTTGGTAATTATTAAATCCTTTAGTCATATCTGTAAGCACTATCTGAACTAGATCTCTTGTAGGGTTTGGATTTACAAACACTTCTGATGCTAAGATAAGATCTTCTGAAGAGTTTGGAAAAGATTCATCTCTTTTGATATTAAAATCTGTTAATGCTATCCAACCACCTTCTCCGTCTTCTACGACAAAACTGAATTTATCTGTACCATTACTTCCAGAAATAGCACCGTAACGCAATGCTCCGCCATTGATGTCCGCCTGTGTAAACTTAGCACCTGCGGCAATTTCTACACCATTAAATGTTAATGTACCTTCTAAAGGTGCAGCCACTAATGTAAATGTCAACTGACTAGCTGTATTATTATTGTCATTTGCCAAAAGTAATACATCAGTGATAGGTAATTTATTGCCTGGGTAAATTTCTAGCGTCTTATTATTCACTAAAAATGGTTGATCTAGTGAAATATTTGAACAAATTTCCAAATCAAATTCCTTCAATGAACCACCTGATCCTGGAGCTGTATCTTCTACCTTAAGTTTCCAAGTTCCATTCATTGACTCACCATTAAATGCAGACAATGGAACTTCAGGTCTCAGAACTCTACCATTATTTATTGGGCAAGAAAAGAAATTAGGTGACTGATCATCTAGGCCAAGATTGATATTCATCTGATTACATTTTTTACTCCATAATAAAGATGTTTTACCTGATGGTGCTATTAGTGAAACAACTAAGTCTACAGTACGTGCATGGTCTGCCTTTATAGCTGATACATTTAAATCATTAATTGTACCATTCGCATTAATAGTCAATGGAAATTCTACTGTAGGCGTTCCTGTCCCAGATACGTTAATGCTTTGTGCACCAGATTTATATGTGTTACATGCAAGGGCTTCGGTAATAAATACACCCACTTTAGACCAATCACCGCTCCTACAGTCGTTGATACCTCTGACTCTCCAGTAGTACACAGTCGCTTTTTCTAATATTATATTTGATAATAGCGTAGTGTCAGATACTTCAGCTGATGTAACTATACTTGCAGCGCTAAAATCTGGATTTGATGCTACTTGGATTTCATAAGACAAGGCGTCTGCTTTTGATACCCAATTGTACCGTGGCAATGCCCCAACACCTTCTGCATTCGGTGCAGGAGTAAGTTTTGAAACATTTGAAATATCTCCACCTATAATATTGAGTGTTATCGTTCTCACAAAAGTGTCCACTCCAGCTACTATAGCTCTTACATCTATATCTTGAGTTATATTCCCCACTGTATTATCAACATTAAAGGTCAAAGTTGTAGCTTGACCTGCATCCACTGAATTTTGCGAAAAAGTAGCAGTGGCTCCAGCAGGTAGTGGTGTAATGACATCAAAACTTACCTGACCAGTCAATCCACCATAACCAAATGTAGAAAGTTCTGCTACAGCTACTTCTGGTTGACAAGCTGTTAATTGGAACGGAGCGTCCACAAAAAGGGTTGGTGTAGTAGCTAATGTAATACGAGAAGGTTGAGTTCCTGTCGTTAAAAATATATTATCTACCGCTTTAATTACAAATCTTACAAAATTTGATTCTCTATTTGGTGCGTAAACAGTTTGAAGTCCATCATTAGGAACATTTAATGCTACTGGAACCAAATTTACATCTTCATCTCTAAGTGTACTGTTATATGAAACATAGATATTAACAAATTTACAATTCACTGGTGCTTTGTCAGTATTTGCTACATTCCAAGTGACATCAACTTTGTCACCACTTACAAATGGCGTATTTAATTTAGGATATGTCAACTCAAAAGGACCTGCTTGCTCAGTTACATTAAACTTAACTTCTTCTGATACTACTCCACCACCAAGGACATTATTATCTCTTGCTGTAAGTCTGAAAGTTAATTCTCTTGTTTTATTAGGTAAAACTTCTGCTTTTTCGCTAAATCTCCCTGCAACTAGATTAGATAAAATAGGTAAAAACCTAATATTGCCATTCACAGAAGGTTTGTAAGATCTGAATAAAGGTGCTGACACCGAATTTGTACCTAATGAAACTTCTTCTCCTATATCATACTGTTCCCAAGTATAAGTAAGTTGGTCACCATCTTCATCACTTGCTGAACCTTTCAACTCAAAAGGAGTAGATATTGGGATAAATAATCCACCTTGCGGGATTGTTAACTCAGGAAAATGATTACCAGTCGCAACTTTATCTGCACAAGCATATGCATTTCCGCCTTGGGTTGTTTTAGCAGTCATTTGAACAAGTGAACCTACGTGAAAATAATCATCATTATCTCCTGCCACATTATCTGAACCACATGCACCAGCATATGACATTACGGTGGTACCACTACCAGGCTCAAAAGCAACTCCTGGTGCTCGCTGTGTAGCATAAGCTTCACAAATATTCCATGTATGAGATGCATCAAACTGATGACCTACTTCATGGGCCATAACTCTAGTCACAATGTTATTTAATGATTCATTATTGTGACATGTTACACCAGCTCCTTTATTGTTTTGACACGCTGATCCACCCTGAGCTACACCACCTATATCATCACATGTAGCAAGTACGTGTCCTACATCGTAAGAAGCTGCAGAAATTATAGAGTTTAATATATTAGTATTCTGTGGCAAAATGGTGAATCCTTTATTTGGTTCATCATATCTGTCCGTAGTAGGATCAGTAAATATAAGTTTATCATTATCGTCAATAAGCACAAATCTCATTGCCATATCTTTTTCATACATAAGGTTCATACGATTTAGCATGGTGTTCATATCAGCAAGACAAGCTACTTTAGTACCTCTTTTTGCGCCCCAAGAACCTGTACAAGCCATAGCCACTTTGTAAACTCTCATTTCCACTTCACCAGCAGATCTGAGATTTGGCATAAACTGACCTTTCGATGGACGACCTTCATCGGTCACACCACACATATCTACCCCTTTGTAAAGTTCTGGTTGATCGTCTTTCACATCATAAACGATATAATCATCCAAATTTTTATTGGAGTAAGGGTCAATGTACTTTTCTCCATCTGCTTCGTGGATAGCAGCATGAAATCCATTAGGCGAAACAGAAAATCTTATCTGAGTAGATTTATTATTGATTTGGTATGCCTTATAAGTTTTGATCATCGGATACCTTGCAGATATTCCAGGCTGCATTACAGGTGATTCAAAAACTTTAAATTTTTCCAATTTACCATTAGCCATTGGAATTTCTAATACCAATTCTTTTACTTTTCTGTTCGCATCTGTTTCCATAGGCGCAGATTTAAGATAGGACTTAAGACCTTCCATGTCCAACGAAAATGTCTTATATTTGGTAGGTACTATACTCCTTTCTTCTCCTGATCTTACTTGGATTTTAGATTCATCCGTTTTTTTCCAAAACGATTGAGCGTTTGACGCACTATTTACAATAACTAAGATTGTAAGTATAAAAAAATTCTTTATCATTTTATTTAAGGTAATGGTTTGAAGTTGTAAAATTAATAAATATCTAAGAGATACCAATGAAATTTGTATAATTGTGTATCGTAAACGACATAATTTAAAAGATGTTAGAAATTTAATTGCTTTTAACAAATTTGAAATGGACTTACCGCTAATATCATATAAATATCAAATATTCGACATTATAATATTATTAATGTAAATAGATTAGAATATCATAATGTTTTATAGCTATAACAGCAATTGCTACAAATTATATCCCAAATCTTCATTTATTTTTAATATTTCCCCATTTTTCTATAATATATTAAATGCCAACCAGCAGAAAGCTTTGCAAACCTCCTCTCCATGGTATATTGACCTGACTTATCAGCAATATATTCAATAATTATATTTCCTGGGCCATTCTCAAATTGTCTAACAAAAGTTTTATTTCCATCATCAAAAGGTCTGTGGAGCTTCCAATTTTCAGGTGTCCATCTAAAATCTGTAGGTACCACGTCGGTACTATCCTCTTTAGGCCTAGTCCCTTCTAAAGGAAATGCAATGTGTTCCATCTGAAAAACACTATCACTACTGAACGTATTGTAAAAATTAACAAACTCTTCGTTTTCGAATGGAGGTACGGCTGTTTCTGTTTCTATGGGCTCTGTATCACCTTTCGATTTACATGAATTCATTGAAAACGCCAGTACTATGACGAACAAACCGACTATTGAAAATTTATTGTTGAATAGCATATACAAGGATTAAATCATTTATTGTGTGGCAAAATAAAGTATATTTTTCGAGAAAATCATCCTTTTTTACAATTCCTTCAAAAACAAAACCATTTGCATCATACTCAAATGGCAATACAAAAAGGTGCTTTTTAAAATCTAACTCCTTTTTTCCATAAGCTTTATACATAGATTCTTTGGCGCCCCATATGGTATGCATACATTCGATGCGGCTTAGATCTTTAATGTTAATAGCTTCATCATCTGATATAAACTTTGGCGCAATTCTTTCTATTTTGGCTACAATCCGTTGAATATCAATACCCACCACACTCGTAGAAGCTATGACTGCTGTATAATCAGCAGAATGGCTGATAGAAATATAATGATCAGAATTTTCCAAATATGGCTTCCCAAATTCGTCTTTTAAACAGGCTCCCCGAATCTCTCTTTCAGATAATAGATGTAATAAATATCTAGATGAAAACCATTCTTTTCGTTTTCGAATCCCTAAATGGTCGAGCTCGTTTTGTTCTGTATCGGTAACGTGCAGTCGATTATGAAAGAAAGCATCATCTTCTTCAACTTTCCATACTCCAAGTTTTCCAACCGTAATAAGATCCGATGTATAAATTAATGGCATTAAAAAAATTAAAAGCCTTGACAATTGAATTAAATAAGTCAAATAAAATTCTTTTGACTGGTATTTAGAACACATATTGGATTCTGATTGTTTGGAAAGCAAATAAATATGAACCAAATATTGGGACGAACTTTCCAAATCAAGCACACAGCTACCTTATCAGGTCACATTTCATCCATTTATTGTCTGGCAGATAAAGTGGATACACCTTATTTTTTCTCAGTAGCGGGTGATGGATGGATCGTTCAGTGGGCAAAAGACGCTAGACAAACAGATGGACTACTTTTAGCCAAAGTGGAAGGTAAAATTTTTTCAATCATCTATATTAAAGACCAACACTTATTGGTAGTAGGTGATTTTGAAGGTCACGTATATTGGATTGATACAGATACAAATGTTATTTTAAAACGAGTTGCTTTTCATAAAGGCAGTATTTTTGGTTTTTGTCAGGTCAGTGTAGATCACATTTACTCTATAAGTGGTGATGGATATTTGTGTAAATGGGATATCCAAACTTACCAACCTATACAATCTATAAAAATATCGAACCAAGGCCTACGTTCTATTATATATGACAATAAAAACCATAACATATATGTAGGATCAAGTGACAATGCCATCTATCAAGTAAGTGAAAAAGACCTAAAAGTAGAAAAAAACATACTACACGCGCATCAAAATTCCGTTTTCAGCCTTGCTATATTGCCAAATGACACCCTTCTTTCTGGAGGTAGAGATGCTCATCTCAAAGCTTGGTCCGTCCCCAACATGGAAGTAAAACAAGATTTTGCGGCACATATGTTTACCATAAATAGCATCGTGCACATACCCGAACTATCTCTTTTTGCTACAGCATCTAGAGATAAATGTATCAGAATATGGGATGACACAAGTTTTGAATTGTACAAATCTATTGATGTTCAAAAGGATGGCCATATCAATTCTGTCAATAGCCTACTATGGTTACATACCGAGTCTACGCTAGTAAGCGCAAGTGACGATAGGACTATCCGAATGTGGAAAATTGAAAAAACGGATCGTTAAAAACGCTCCTTTCAGGAATTATTGCTGAGATTTCAGATACATTCGGAATCCATTACCGTGAATGTTTTCTATTTCTATATTGGTATCTTTTGCCAAGTATTTACGGATTTTGGTGATAAATACATCCATACTTCTCGCCGTAAAATAGTTGTCATCTTCCCATATCTTGGTCAATGCTTCTGATCTTTGCAATACGTCATTAATTCTAAAACAGAACAATCTCAACAATTGTGCTTCTTTGGGAGATAACTTTTCAGTACTACCATCAACTTTGTAAGTCAGAATACGCAGCACATAGTCAAAATGGTAATCACCTATAATGAAGTCACGTTGATCTTCGAGATTTTCCTCAGGCTTTGTTGACCTGCGCAGGACAGCTTTCACTCTAAAAAGGAGTTCCTCAGAGTTAAAAGGTTTTGTAATGTAATCGTCTGCACCCAATTTAAATCCTTCTAAGACATCTTCTTTTAGTGTTTTGGCAGTTAAAAATATGATTGGAATCTCTTTATTTATACCTCTGATTTCTTTTGCCATTGTGAAACCATCTTTTTTGGGCATCATGACATCTGTAATCGTGAGGTCAAAAGTACCTTTTTTGAATGCTTCAAAACCTGCTTCTCCATCTGTAGCCAAGGTGACATCGTAGTCATTCATCTCTAAATAAGAACGAAGTACATCACCAAAATTCTGGTCATCTTCTACTAATAATATTCTATTTCCCATTTTTTTTGATTTTTTCTATTTAACTAATAACTGAATAATGACATTTTTTATTTTACATTTTTTTGTAAGGCAAAAATACGGAAAATGTACTTCCCTTACCCAATTCACTTTTTACATTGATCTTACCATGGTGTGCATCTACCATAGCTTTGACATAACTAAGACCCAATCCAAATCCTTTTACATCATGTATATTGCCTGTGTGGACTCGATAAAATTTTTCAAAAATCAATTTTAAAGAATCTTTATTCATACCGATGCCATTGTCTTCGATAGAAAACTCTACACCGTCTTTTACGTTTCTTGAGCTAATGACAATATTAGGTGATTCGGGTGTATATTTCTCTGCATTGTCCAATAGATTATTGATAATACTCGAAATATGAGTCACATCACCTTGTATGACGGGATTTTTTGCGTCAAGGTTGGTAGTGATGGTGCCTCCTTTCGCTTGTATTTTTAATTCTGCATTGACTATAGCATTCTCTATGAGTTCGTTAATATTACATTGGACGAGTTTTAACTCTACATTTTCCTTTTCGATTTGTGCCATTTGGAGTACTTTCTCTACCTGACCGAGCATCCTAGCATTCTCTTGTTTAATAATATTTATAAATCGGGAGACTTTATCTTGATTAGCCAATATGGATGGACTCAAGATAGAGTCTGAAGCAAGAGATATGGTTGCAATCGGTGTTTTGAACTCGTGGGTCATGTTGTTGATAAAATCTGTTTTCATTTCTGACACCTTTTTTTGTCTGAAGATAACATAAATCGTATAAGAAAAACAGAAAAGTATCATGGCAGTAAAAACGATAGAACTTATCAAAATAGGAATCACTGACGACCATAGAAAACGAGTTTTTCCGGGAAAATACAGGTTTAAATGTCCTGGTTCTGTTGTTTCATCTGCAAATAGCGATATTTTGTATTCAGCCTTGTACAGTGGATTCATCGCTGCCACGTTACTAGAACGAGTTGTATCACCGATCATAGCGGTATAATTCCCGTTTTCAATAAAATACGCCTTTTCTTCATTCGAATAGACGCCATATTCGTAATTTAGGTCTATTTCTTGGGCTAGTAATTCTCTTTTGATGTATTTTGCAAGCTTATCTTTGTCAATATTTTCGAGTAAATCTCGCGGATTTAGAATAGATGAACGATACTCAAAGTCTTTGATTCTCTGAGTTAGATTTATGTTTTTGTTTTTTGCGAGATCGTCTGATATTATTTTTTCTATGTTTGTCTTTGACTCTAAAAACGATTTGTTTGCATAATAATTTTTTTCAGCTTCATTTTCTGCATCATTTTGAAGTCTTTTTTTAACATTACTCAAGGCTATTTGCACTTTGTCATTAAAGTTTTTCTCATCGAGATTGACAGCTCTCTGTATCCACATGAATTGTATAACACCAACGCCTATCAGGGATAAGGTCATAAAAATGATGATGGTCCAAATGGCTTTTTTACTCATGGTGACAAATATATTCAATACTTTGATGATACAAAGGTATTTAACAACAAATTAACGCAAGTGTTATTTAATTATAAATATGATTAATTCTAACAAATAAGATTTACTTTCGTATTTTGGTATATGGCAAGGAAGCAAAATGGCACCAATTTATTTCATATATTTACAAAAATGGATATTTTTAAAAATTATGACCTAAGTTTTTCTTTAATGATAGCGTTAAAAAGGCGACTTTTGCAGTTTATTTGATCAGAACATAAAACATTTGAAAGTTTATTCGTCATTTTTTGGTCTTTGTTGCTTGGTATTGATTGCCATGATTTCCTTGTACTCTTGTGCGAGTACAGGCTCGCCTACAGGTGGCAAGAAGGATGAGATACCACCAAAATTAGACTCTCTACGATCTACAAAAAACAAACAAACAAACTTAAACCAAAGGCTTTTTGAATTTCATTTTGATGAGTTTGTAGAAGTGAAAGACGCTATCAAACAAGTACTCGTCTCTCCACCACTTACCTACATTCCACAGGTAAAACATAAAGGCAAAAAGGTGACTTTTGAATTTGACAAAAAAGAAGTCCTGAGAGAAAATGCCACCTACACCATCAATTTTGGAGAATCAATTGTCGATTTTCATGAGAGTAATAAGCTTTCAAATTTCACTTTTGTGTTTTCTACGGGTGCTGTTTTGGATAGTTTAAGTCTAAAAGGAAATATCATTAACGCGCTCTCAAGGGAACCCGAACAAGACATGGTCGTATTTCTATATGATAATGTGGAAGATTCTATCGTAGCAAAAGAAAAACCATTCTATTTTGCTAGAACCAATAAAACAGGCGAATTTTCATTCCAAAATATAAAAAGTGATACTTTCAGATTATTCGCCATGAAGGATGAAAATCTAAATTACAAGTATGATCTTCCAACTGAAAAAATCGCTTTTCTTGATTCTTTGATATACTTAGAGGATACCATTGTGAAATCTTACAAACTGGTCTCATCTATCCCCACGCCAAAAACCAAACTGGTCTCATCAAATAGTAAGGTTTACGGGAAAGTCAATCTTTTATTTAATACCAATCCAAAAGAAATAACTTATCAAATATCTGATAATGAACCTATTACCTACAAAGAAATAGTGAACGATTCAATAAATATTTATTATAATACAGACATCGATTCGTTTTTTGTGTACGTCCTAGATGATACTCTCAAAGTCAAACCTAGGGGGAAAACTGATTTCTTAAAAAAATCAAAATTCAAAAGAGAGTTCGCCAACAATTCGACACAGATGCTGACAGGTGATTCGCTGATGATAGGTTTTAATTTTCCAATTGACTCATTTGATGTAGAAAAAATAGAAATAGAAGACACTATAGGTCTACTTGAAAATGTTGACATTCAAATCTCTGAGAGCAGAAAAAATCTAATCATCAAATATAATTGGCTAGCAGGCGAGAAGTACTTTGTCTCCATTGATAGCAATGTCATTCGCAATATATATGGTATGGTCAATGATTCATTTGGACTGACATTCTCCATCCTGACACCGACGCAGACTAGTACTATTTTGGGTAGTATTGTAGATCTAGACTCTACTAAAACCTATGTAATCAAGGTATTCAGAGAGAAAAAACTGATATACGAGACGGTAGTAAATAATGTGTCTGAGACCAAGATTAATCTAAAAGGTTTAGTACCTGATAAATATAATTTTGAAATTATAGAAGATGTTAATAAAAATGGAAAATGGGACCCCGGAAATTATTGGCAAAGAACACAACCAGAAAATATAAAAACCATAAAAGGGGATAAACTCCGTGAAAACTGGGAAAGCGAAGTAACCATTTCTTGGAAAACGGGAGCTACCGTAGGTAGTGAACCAAATAAAGATGAATCTAGTTTAAAAAATAGTATTGAACAGAAGTTAAAATAAACGATGGTATTCAGCGCTGAAAATTTAGTAAAATTCTATGGACAAAGACAGGTAGTCAAATCTGTTTCGATCCATGTAGATCAAGGTGAAATAGTAGGATTGCTAGGACCAAATGGTGCCGGCAAGACGACAACATTCTACATGATGGTTGGATTCATACAACCTACAAGTGGCAAAGTCATACTAGATGGGCAAGAAGTCACCTCTGATGCTATGTATAGAAGAGCTCAGAAAGGTATCGGATATCTTCCTCAAGAACCAAGCGTATTTAGAAAACTATCTGTCGAAGACAACATCATGGCAGTACTAGAAATGATAGGTTTAAGCAAAGAAGAACGTCATGAAAAACTAGAGTCACTCATCAGTGAATTCAGACTAGACAAGGTACGCAAAAACATAGGTGATTCACTCTCAGGTGGCGAAAGAAGAAGAACAGAAATAGCAAGATCACTAGCCTCAAATCCTAAATTTATATTGTTAGATGAGCCATTCGCAGGTATCGACCCTATCGCTGTAGAGGATATACAATACATCGTCGCAAAACTCAAGACTAAAAATATAGGCATACTAATCACTGACCATAATGTACAAGAGACTCTTTCTATTACGGATCGAGCGTACTTGATGTTTGAAGGCAATATTCTGAAAGCAGGCACTGCAGAAGAGCTAGCTGCAGATGAAGTGGTACGAAGAGTTTACCTAGGTAAAAACTTTGAATTGAAAAAGAAAAACCCAGAACTCTATGATCCAATTTAAATTGATATTTGTGATCGGAATATTAGCTCTGATTTATATGAATGCTGGCTGTAGTGCGGATAGCAAACAACTGACAGCAGCTGAGAAATATACAGTAGATACGTTATATAACAATACACTTAATGAATGGCGTAATACGGTAGATTCTCTGTGTGTTGCGAATAAAGATACCATATACCAACGTGCAGTGGACTCTTTGAAGACCGAAAGAATGGCAGAGATAGAAATTTATTTTATGAAATGAGCATGAAAAAAATGAAACATCTTTTTACTGTAGTTACCTTATTCCTATTGATTTCTTGTCAAGACGATACTATCAATCTCAATATTCAAAACATCAAAATTAAAGAAGCGCTCGAAAGAAGAAAAGAAGAATATAAACAACAAATACTATCGCGATGCACAGCTGAAGCTATTCTAAAAGCAGAAGAATATGTAGACTCGTTGATATCAGAAGAAATTTCTTTCAGACTTTCTGATTCTATTATTTTTCCTGACAAACCATTAAAGCCATTTTCTCCAGGCAAAATCACTATATCAGACACAATCAGGGCAAGGCCTATAATAAAGTAAGGTTAAGATTAAGATTAAGGTTGAGACTAAGGTTAAGGTTGAGACTAAGG
>DAOLFJ010000510.1:0-2357 GCA_035326365.1 Saprospiraceae bacterium
AAAATAATACAATCCAACCAAACCAACACAAAGTGTACCTGCCACTACACTCAAAGTCACATAAAACGACAACCAAGAGATATCCGCGTTGCCAAAATTTTTAAACAACATGATGCCTACACTTCCTAGATAACCGAATGCATCTGCCATGTACATGAGAAAACCTACATTTCCGGTAATCCTAAATGCAGCGATGAACCGATCGAAGATCAAACCATTGTAAATGATGTAAGGAATGAATAGTCCACATCCTGAAACGACCATCCACCACACAGGTGAAATGCTGCCTATTGAAAATAATATCGTCGTGACAAGCAACATAAGCGCACCTGAAAGTGTCAGTAGCATATTGATATTTAATGCTTTACGATTGTCTTTGATCAAAAACATCAAGCCCAATAACACCAAAATAAGGATAGTAGCCGGAATCTCTGTGGTGGTATAAATGGAAGTATTTTGACTGAAGCCCAACTCATTCCATATTTCTACACCAAAATTGTCTCTAATATCGCGTATCATAGTAAGCGTGATATAAATGACCACAAAAAGTATTAAAATAGGTCGGTAGTTTTTGATGAGTTCTTTTCGTTGATGGGTATCCATTGCTTTTCTTGGTGCCCGAAGTCTGATGTCCTCACTATCAGGGGCAGGAATACAAGATAACATCCAAACTGAAATCAACATAATAGGGAAAAATATCAAACCTATGATCGCAGGCATTGATGTCTCTGTGATGCCAGAATGAATCAAATACTGACCTATAGTTTTTGCTATTCCTGATGACAATATAAAATTTGCACTCAAGATAACAGTCAATATTTCGGTAATCCTGCGACCTTCAAGATATTGGAAAACAATACCCCAAATCAATCCGAGCGGTAGCCCATTAAGAAAAAGCCATACCAAACCATATGGATATGGTGCCCACATAAATCCTAAGAGTGCAGCAAAAGAAAGACTAATCAAACCAATAAAATATAGATTTCTCTTACTGCCGTCAAGCCCTGAAATAAATCGAATTCCTATAAATTTTGAAATAGCATAACCAATCACTTGAGCAATGACAAGCAATATTTTATAATCCATATCCCACAGCGTCCAATCTTCATAAGTAGCTGCCGTGAATGGCTTGCGATACATGTACATGCAGAAATAAGACACAAAAGCTGAGGTACTAGCCCACAGTGTCATGACAAGGGGATGCCTACCCAACCAATGTTGTACTTGGATGCTGAGTTTCAAAATTTATTGTTGGTTGCTTCGATAATAGGTATCAATTCACGCAGGTTGTTTATGATGTGATCAGGATTTTCTTCTGCGATTTGATCCTTTGTTTGGGCGCCTGTCGTGATGCCGATACTACATTTTACTTTAGCATTTTTACCTTCTAAAATGTCGATAGCAGAGTCTCCTACTTTGATGCATTCCCATGAATTAATATTGAAATGCTCGAGTGCATAGGTAATCATATCGGGCGCTGGACGACTGTTATCCACCATATCTGCAGTCACCAATAGATCGAGATCTCTATCTTTTACAAGGTCCACTTTAGATAGTATTTTGGTAGCAACTGCATGTGTGTAACCTGTATTAAAAACTATTTTTATACTTCTTTTTTGGAGGAAAAACAAGACTGGTTTTACACCGTCAAATAGTTTCATTTCCATATTATCGTACGCATCAGTAAGCAACTCTTGAAAAGTCAAATAGATGGCAGATATTGTTTCATTGCTTGGTATATCTTGCATCACTTCGGTGTACACATCCTTGATAGCGTGTTGTTTTTCTTTACCAGCACCATGATGTAGTACTTGATCGAGTGATGCCGCAATACCATGATCATTCAGCGCTTTTTTGACGCATTTGTACACCATGTTATCTTCATCAATAGTAGTGCCTGCCATATCAAAAACGACCATTCGTATCATTGTAAATTTGCCTTTGGTTAAGTGCCGCAAAAATCTTTATTATTACTGATTAAATGGCAGAATGTAAGGTTATGGATTTGTTATGATTATATTAAGGGAAGGTGAGAAGTAAGATGGTTAGGATTGATTTTCTTACAATTTAAATAAATCAGAAATGCACAAAATTGTATATTTCATTCTATTTTCAACAAGGTTTTTTCTATACTTTCAGTTAGTTCGAAGCTAACTTGTACATCTGCTGCAAATTTTGGCCATTGAGAGATGGTTTGGTTTATTTCAGAGATAAGGCTTTTTGATTTTTTACATTTGATGGATTCTCCTATGGTCATTAGGTCATCTTTCGAAATGTTACTTCTTTTGTTATTAATACTCAGTGCATGTTGGCTCACCCATTCGCTTCCTGGGCGGTAAGCATGACAGATATCGTAT
>DAOLFJ010000511.1:0-2354 GCA_035326365.1 Saprospiraceae bacterium
GCATAGCCTGAAAAAGTGCCTCTAAATACATAATCAGGTTTGTCTGAATGTGCGTAATCAATGGCACGTGACCAACTATCTGCGGTGCCTCCGCCATTTTTAGTATTTATTAAAAATGCCCATGACTGCCAATCAGGTGCATTTAGCTTTGCACCTAAATAAATATAAGTTTCATCTTGGGTGATATAAAGTTCTTGTGCATTTGCATCTGCCCATCCAGGGATATTATTAGCAACCGCTACGGGCGTTCCCCAAATGACACTGCTATCAAAAAGACCATCAATTACTGGCGTTTGATTAGTAACAATACCTCCATCTGTAACTACAACATCATATATGTCAAGTTCATCAGTTGATCCAGCATTTTCAATTGTAATACAATAAGAGTTTCCTTCTTGACTGTAGTCAATGTACTTGTAAGGACCAAATGTAGTGCCATCAACAGTTACATTAAATTCTTGCGCATTTGGTGTATTTGAAGCGACAAAACAAATTTCTAAATCATAAGAAACAGGGTTTGTGCATGTTTGATTTACAGAAGTTATCGAAATATCTGACACAGATACAACTAGTTCAGCTGCTGGACCTTCGCAATTACCTATTGATTCAGATACCCAATAACTAGTATTACCAGGTGTGCTAGTTGTAGGTGTTGGAGCTGATGGTAGTGGACTTGCTGGCCCCGGATTAGGATTTTGATCGTACCAAACTAAAGTACCTCCAGATTGGGTTGTTGCCGTAAGTGGAACTGCCATTTCATCCACACAATAATAAATAGTCTTTGTGTGCGGAGCAACAGTAGGACACGGTAAACAAGCCACAGGAGTGTAGCTTGATGACTCTTGACAAAGATCTGGGTAATAAATAACGATATCTGAAATATAATTATCTAATTCGTTAAATGGACAACATTCATTCCAGCTATCCGCAACTTGATCATTGGGAACTGCATCAAAGGTTCCATGTTCCCCAGAATTATTTCCAGAAACGTAAAATTGAACATCTATGTTGGCTGGATTGCCTAAAATTGATTTTAAAATTCTAACTTCAACCATTCCAGCTTCATTCGCTGCAAAATCAACAGCAGCTAAACCAGCAGGTATACCTGCGTTATTTATTTGTACCCAACCACTTCCGTTCCACTTTCTTAGTTCAGCGTATGGGCTACCACCTTGACCAAAATGACCTTTTATTACATAATCAGGCGCTTGTGCATGATTATAAATGATAGGGTAGGTCCAAACTTCTGATGTTCCACCTTGACCATCAATTGTATTAATTGCAAAACCCCAAGATTGCCAGTCTGCAGCATTGTTGAAAGTTGTTCCAAAATAAACGTAAGATTCGTCTGATGAAATGTATAAGTCATTAACATTTACTCCCGCCCAACCTTCAATATCATCTGAAGAAGCTACTGGAATATCCCATTCTGTATCTACAACACTATTCCCATCAATAACTGGGGATGCAACTTCATTACCTAGATCTGTTATGAAAACATTCAAGTTGTTTTGGTTGGTAGCATCAAGATTAGGTACCGTTACACAATATTGTCCTTGATTAGGACCATTTGAACTGTAGCTATATGGGCCATAATCTACACCATTTATAGTGATCAAAAACATGTCTGCACTTCCTGGAATATCTATTGCAAAGCAAATCGTTAAATCATACAATAACGTAGAAGTACAATTTTGTTGGAAAGTGATATTTGAAAATACAGGACAGTCATTTGGACAGTCTTCCGTCACAACGATCATTCCAGATAATTGACCTGTTGGTACTACACAACCATTTGCATCTGTAACAGAAACTAAAGTAATTGTTACAGGACCATAAACTACAATCGCAAAATCAGTACCTGAAATATAATTGTTTATTGTATATTGGTTAGTACCATCAGTTGCCACCACAGTGTAAGGCGAAGTCCCACCCACAATTGTGACTGTAGAATAATCTCCAGTATTTCCTTCAAAACAGACGGTTCCATTTCCAGAGATGACAGCACTTGTTGGGCAGACTGCGGGAACTGTGGCAATAGGGCTGCTTGATGGGCTGAATATATTTAAATCAATATCACATAAACATCTAGTAATAATTGTCTGAGCAGGGCCATTTTGATTATAAGTAGGTACTGAAGATACCCAAGTCATGCCTGCATCTGTCGAATACTGAATGGATGAACCCATAGGACAGTTGTTAACAGCAGCGGTTATTATTCCATTAGCTGGACTACAAGTCGGGGAAGTACATGTACTATTTATAATTGTGACATTGTTTGGTGTAATATTTACCAGTTCAGGACAAGTTGGAATTTCGTTTGTTACGTTGGGTGTCGGAGACTGAATTATGAA
>DAOLFJ010000512.1:0-2352 GCA_035326365.1 Saprospiraceae bacterium
GGTTTGTTTGCTCGTAGAGAAAGACCCTTACACCGTTCAACTGCGGCTCACCTGCATCTTGTATACCGTTATTATTAGAATCATACCAAACGAAATCGCCTATGGTACTTGGTGCAAACGTATAAACTTTTGAAGATGAAAACAGTAATAAAAAAAGAAGACAACTTTTGAGTAAATTAAATTGTAATTGCATCTGAATAACTTTTTGTAAAAAATAAATTATTCTAATCAATACAAAGGCTGGTGTAAGCAAGGGCTCGTGTAAGCGAGGGCAAATATATAATATATTTTTAATATAAAAAACATTATTCTTTATTTATTTTTTTTTCTATCGTATCAGCAAAAAAAATGATATTTTTGCAAAATACTTTTCATTGACAAATATTAAATATGTTTAATGTTGGTTTGATTTATCGTGCATCATTATGTTTTTGTCTGATTCTAATATCAATGTTATTAACTTCTTGGGAAAACTTAGAATATGACGACAAAGATTTTGAGCAATTAGGGAGAAAACTATTTTATGATACTCAACTTTCGTACAGTAATAAAATTTCTTGTAGCCATTGTCATGAGCCCACATTAGCTTTTACCGATGGTTACAGAATATCACATAATGAAAAAGCCATATTATTACATAAAAATTCACCCACACTACTTAATATCGATCAAAGGTTGCATTTTAATTGGAGTTCAAAATCAATCACTTCGTTGTCTGAACAAATTAAAGGTCCATTGTTTAATAATCACCCTGACGAAATGGGTTTTTATAGAGATACGGCTATTATCATGAAAAGATTAGACCATGACCCTGTTTACGAGACTGATCTAAAAAACTTAAAACATAAAACATTTGACAGATACTTAATCATTTCAGCTCTTTCGGCTTATATCAAGAAATTGACGAGTAGAAACTCCAAATATGATCATTTTAAATCATCTCAAGATAGCACCATTTTCACAAATAAAGAATGGCAAGGTTATAAAGTATTTATGTCTGAAGAAGCAAAGTGCAACTTTTGTCATGGAGGTCAAGACTTTTTTACTCCAAAATTTGGGGTAGAATTCATTACTGAAAAAAAAGGTGTCGACATTAGGATTCCTACATTAAGAAATGTTGCCATTACTGCTCCCTACTTTCATGATGGAAGAGAAGACAGCCTTCTGAAAGCAATACAAGAACATATAACAATCACTAGTGAAAAAGACCCAAGGTACCATGCAATACATTTGGAAGATGCCAAAATAAAAACGATTATCAGTTTTCTGCACACACTAACAGATACGACGTACTTAACAAATCCATATTTTAATAATCCATTCATAGCAAAAAACAGATCATGATTTTTTTTAAAATAATTTCATTTCTTTCTCTATTTTTATTAATCCTGTTTAGTAATACAAACGCTTATTCCCAATCCAATTATACCTACGAAATTAGATTAAAAGAAATTGAGCAAGTACTCAAAAATAGTATCCCTGTTATCACTTCAAAAGAAGTACATGATAAAAAACTATTACAAGTACAGGAATTGTTCATACAAGATAGTAGAATTCAAAAGTATTACACAGACAAAGATGGAAACAAAATACTCAATGAAATTTTTGGTATCTTTAGTGTAAGAAAATCTGATATATTCAAAGAAATACAGGAGTGTGCTAATGGAGAATGTTATAGGATAGAAATGTATAATTATGCGTACAATGAAACCATTATAGGATTTGTCAATATTTTAAAACAACAAGTAGTAACAATCAATAAATTAAAGAATACACAACCTGACTTACCACCTCATTTAGTAAGTTTGGCCATAGATATCGCATATACTGATGCAGAAGTAAAACAAGAACTTATATTAAACAATATCAACACCAAGCCGCTAATGGCGGGTACAAAAACAGCTCTCAACAAAAGTCATTGTCAAAGAAGCCAACATTTGTGCGTAGCGCCAACTTTTATTACTGGATCGAATGCATTGTGGGTAATCGTGGATCTTACCTATCTAAAGGTGGTTGGGCTAAAATGGACCAATACGGGAGAAAACGAATATAACTCAGAGAGATCCGTTCAAAATCATAAGATAATGAGTTGTTACTGCGACATAGCATCCAAAATGCAACATTTAGGGTGGACTTTTGATTATTCTATGACTCGTTCAGATGGACTAAAGATAAGCAACATTTTTTACAACTCAACCAAAATAGCAAAGTCAATAAAACTAGTTGATTGGCATGTTAATTATTCTAATGTAGATGGATTTGGATATGCAGATGCTATTGGCTGCCCAGAATATTCGACAGCTGCGGTTCACGCCGTAGAAATGCCCCGCCTAGAATGGATATTAGACAAAA
>DAOLFJ010000138.1:0-3497 GCA_035326365.1 Saprospiraceae bacterium
AAGTCATGGTCTCCATATTCAGAGCGCCAAAGACATTCACCACCGAAGAGAGTACAGAGATATCTTGCCATGGTTCGCCACAACTAGTGCAGGCCATCATTTCTTTAGCAATAAAACATGGTGCAAAATCCGCTTTCCCAGGAGAATTTACGCTACGAGCTTTTCTTAATGGTCGTCTTGACTTATCACAAGCAGAAGCCGTAGCAGACCTGATTCATGCATCATCTACCAAGTCGTCTGAAATAGCGCTACAACAACTAAAAGGACATTTCTCATCAATGCTCAAGGATTTGAGACAAGAATTGATAGATTTTGCCGCCTTGATAGAGCTTGAACTAGATTTTTCTGAAGAAGATGTTGAGTTTGCGCATCGTGGGAGACTCAAAAATCTCATTCATAAAATTATAACGTTCATCAATCCATTGCTCGATTCTTTCCGATGGGGCAATAGTATCAAAGAAGGTATACCGGTAGCTATAATAGGTGCGCCCAATGCTGGAAAATCTACCTTACTCAATACCATACTGAACGAAGAAAAAGCATTAGTCAGCGATATTGCAGGTACCACAAGAGATTTTATCGAAGATACGTTGGTGATAGATGGTATCATGTTCCGATTTATAGATACTGCAGGCATACGTGAGACATCAGATGTACTCGAAGGTCTAGGAATAGAAAGGTCCAAACAAAAACTCCGCGAAGCAGAGATTGTACTTTTTATAAGTGACATTCACAAAAGTGTGGAAGAGACAATTGCTGAATTCCACAATCTAGCACTCACCAAAGATCAGACTGGCGTCATTCTTCTCAATAAAGCGGATACTATTCCCGCAGCTCAAGCAGAACCTAAAACCCAATCCATCGCCGAAAAAAGCGGTGTAAAAACCTTGCTCATCACCGCAAAATACAAGGAAACTTTACAGCCATTATTATCCTATTTTTCAGAATATATCCAACACCACAACCAAGCAGAAGGCACCATCATCAGCAATACAAGACACTACGAAGCCCTAGAAAACACCAAACTATGTCTCCAAAAAGTAATTGCAGGGCTTGACTCAGGTCTTTCTTCAGATTTCGTAGCGATGGATATCAGAGAATCACTTTTTCATTTGGGATCGATCACCGGTGAAGTGTCAACAGATGATTTGTTAGAGAGTATATTTAGTAAGTTTTGTATTGGGAAGTAAACACACCAAAACTAAAATAATATCCAAAAACCATGATACCTTTCGAAAAATTTAGATGATTAAAAATTAAACCAAGATGAATACACATTTTTTTAATGAAGCAAAAAGAAGATTTGAACCAATAACTACTAAATGTTCTTTTTGCAATTCGGGTGCACAAAGTACTTCTAATGGAGACCATTGTTATATCTCTATGTACAGTATAAAAGATAGAACAAATCTTGTAGTATATAGAAATGTAAAATTTAATGAAGTTAAAATAGGTTTACCTAGATGCAAACACTGTACTAATGTACACTCAACTGTTAAAATTTTTGATACTTTGGGCTTAATTATAGGTGTTCTATCTGTGTTTGTGGTTCCCATTACAATATATGTTGTTTTCGACATTAGGTCTAAAATTGTTATGTTTATGCTTCTGGCAATGATGTTTGGAGTGGTATATTTAGTGAATAAAGGTATAGAAAATTACATTTTAAGTAGCAACAAAACATTATCACAAAAGGATGGATCTCTCAAAGAACCTATAGTGATAGAACTCCTACGGATGGGTTGGTCGCTTGACAGACCCAGCGCTTAATCCAATGAAAATGCATTTTCCAAATTTAGACCACATTGTCCTTGCAGTACCAGATATTGAACAAACCATTCAGGAGTTGTCAGAGAAACTTGGTGTACTTCCATCTATTGGAGGGAAGCATTTAACTAGAGGAACAAAAAATGCTTTGCTCCATCTAGGAAATAAATGCTATTTGGAGATTTTGGCAATTGACCATGAAAATAATACTTTTTGGGGACCAAGATGGATGGGCGTAGATCTTATCACTAAACCAACAATAACTAGATGGGCCTTACAAACAGACCGAATAGACACAAAAAGTAAATGCCTTACTCAACATAATCCTAAACTAGGCAATATCGTAGATGGGGAACGCAAAACTCCTGAAGGCGAAACTTTACGATGGAAAATGACGCTTCCACAGCCCGAACCTGAAGTTGATATTATACCCTTTTATCTCGATTGGTCATTATCAGATATTCATCCTACTGATCGACTAGAAAAAGGCTGTTCTTTGCAAAAAATAACCTTTTACTCACCCCATCCTGATAAAGAAAAACGAGTCCTTGAAGATCTGTCTTTAAATGTGGATATACACCAAGCCGAAGCATCAAAAATTTTAATTTCTGTAATAGGCAAGCATGGCATAATTGAGCTATGATTTTTGCGGCTTATAAGTTGAAAACGCTTTATTGGTAATATTACACATCCTATCTTCAAAAACAAACGATACAATAAAGAATAATTCTTGCATTAAGACACTCAAAGTACCTTTGTTTCATAAATTTAGTATTCTTGAACACATCGATATTTCTATTAGTTTTTTACACTTTGAGTATGCGTCCAAATACATTTTTTGAAAAAACAAAAATTCAAATAAACACAGAAATAGCATCTTTAAAGTATTCAAGTGATACACTTCTAATGATCCAAAGTGTGAAAGGATTTTTACATTGGTACAAAAACAACTATGCAAAAGCAAACAGTTTCGGATTTACCTATCAAGATAAACAAGGAAACTACCAAGTTAGCGTAAATCAATGAAAAGAATATCTCAAATTTTTAAAAAGTAGTGGCTTCATCTCAGACAAATATGTGGATATTTGGTTACAGTATTTTAAAGATAAGTCCAAATATTTGGTAGAAAACCTTCAAAATGAAGGACCACCATAAGGCTTTGAATTTGATTTAGTACTTATCAAGCAGGAACCAGAATTAGTATTAAATGATATCGACAACCTTCAATTTGTTGTATCAGAAAATGATGGAAATAAAGCAATTTTGCAAATTATAGGAGAGTTTGGTTATGACATTGAACTCGTCAATGAAAATGGCAAATGGATCATAGAATACATTGCTACTATGAACTATGATTGAATGTCAATTTTTGAAAGTATCATCGGATATCCAATGGCACAAAATATAATGCCCCATTTCAGTAACGTTTTGGGTAGAGTGCCAGTTTCGTCATCTGCAAGTGCCATTTCCCTTCTTGATTTGTAATGATAGTAATATATTTTTACGGTTTGTCCTATTTCATAAGGACTATTTTTTCTGTATGTCGTTGAAAAATGTTGGTATAAATCATTTACCGTTCTAAATTCTACCACAGGTGCTACTCCCCGATATTCCATATCTGAAGGCAAATGATGAGGATCTTCACGCATTTTAATGACGGTACCTTCTTCCACTTTACCTTTGCTCAGTGTATTTGCTATCTCATGGCTTTTGGCGTAGGAAAGTATAAA
>DAOLFJ010000138.1:3597-11849 GCA_035326365.1 Saprospiraceae bacterium
GCTAAACTGGTGAGCGTATTTATAACTATATCCATAAAGCTACAATTTTATAGTGGGTAAAACAATTATTCGTAATGATCAAATCCATAAATGGACATCGTCATAAATATTGTCCAAAATATCAACATCTTCATTTCCTATAGTAACAGATGATTTTGCAAAAACAGCGATAATTTGACGAATGATACGCATAAGATTTTAAAAATTTAAGGTTGTCTTTTAAAGCGATGCACCAATCAATTTTGGGAACAAATAAGTTGGATAAGGTCCACCAAATCGTCTTGGTACATCTTCATACAATCGAAATGTAATACTTATAAAAACAGTAAAATTTAATTTTTATGTCACAAAAGTGAACGTAGTAAATCAAAGTAAAAAAAATAAGATCATCAGAAGTCCAATTCTTAGAGTGAAATGTGTTTGTTTTTTATCTAAATGTATTTGTAGTAACATTATTCACTGATTTTTTCTTATTTTAGAATACTGTTTCCTACATAATGAAAAGAGCGCCTTAAGTATGTTTTGGACCACTTTATTTAATAAACCGTGCAGTTTGAGCAAAGAAAATTAGCTCTTTTGGAAGAGTATTGTATTTTTGATGAAAAAAGTAAATCCTTTTTGTAGTTTCATTAAATTATTGCTAATCAAAAAACCCATATTAATATGAACAGAAGAGATTTTTTAGTAAAAAGCACCTTAGCTGGTTCTGCTGTCCTTACCTCAAATAGCATTGCATCAAAACCCACTTTTGTAAGGAATGTAAAACCAAAATCTGTCATTATTATTGGAGCTGGGTTTGCAGGACTGGCAGCAGCAATGAAATTAAAATCCGAAGGTATAAAAGTGACTTTACTAGAAGCCCGCAAAAGAATAGGTGGAAGAGTATTCTCCAATCAACCCTCTAATGGCAATGGTCAAGTCATCGAACTAGGAGCAGAATGGGTAGGCAATTCACACGAAAGAGTGATTACACTTTGTAATGAATTTGGGCTAAAACTAGATAATAACCAATTTGAAACCGATCTTACATTGGGTGGAAAATATAGCCAAGCTGGAAAATGGTCCTTCAGCCCTGACATGCAAAAATTTTGGGATAATAAGGTGACTATCTGGGAAAGTATGTCTGAAGAACAACGTAAAAAATTGGACAAAACAGATTGGTGGCGATTTCTATCCCAACAAGGAGTTTCGTCCAATGACCTACTTCTCAGGGACTTAATGGATGCCACTGATTTTGGTGAGAGCATTCGCCACACGTCTGCATATGCGGCTTTTGCTGAATATGCAGAAAGTAGCGAAAAAAACGAAATGGATCTAAAGATAAAGGGCGGAAACGCTACATTAGCTGAAAAAATGGCCGAAAATATTGGCAAGGAAAATATTCTTATCGACCACACTGTCCAAATCGTAAAACAAATGGGCTCCAATGGTGTGTCAATTACATGCAGTAATGGTAAGACTTTTAATGCTGATAAAGTTATTTGTGCCATTCCTACATTTTCGCTCTTGAAGATAGATTGGCAACCTGGACTTCCTAACCTGATGAAGGATGCCCTACATGAATTACAATATGCTAGAATCGGGAAGTTCCCGGTAGTCTTTTCAGAAAAATTCTGGAAAAGAGATGACTTTGATATGCTTACGGACACACCCGCACATTATTTTTATCATGGTACCAAAAACCAAAGTGGCAAGACTGGCGTATTGATGTGCTATGCCACAGGAGATAAAGCAGATGTATTGGCATCTGTCAACAAAAGTCAAAGATTAGATATTATTTTAGATGCACTAAAACCTGCTTTTGGAAATGTAAGCAAGTACATTACCGAAGACTTAATGTATTATTGGGGACAAGATGCTTACTCTAGTGGAGCATATGCATTTTATGGTAAAGGTCAGTGGTTTGAAGTTATGCCAATCTTAAAAGAGCCATTTGAAAATGTGTATTTTGCGGGTGAACATTTGGCTGATTGGCAGGGATTTATGGAAGGAGCCATTAATAGTGGTGAAGAAGCAGCTGACATCATAGTAGGAAATCAATAAAAATCAAATATAACCACAATGAAACCCGAACAAATAAAACTGGTAAAAAAGACATGGAAAATTTTGATGGGTATTGACCCTAAAATCATTGGAGATGCGTTTTATGCTAAGCTTTTTACAGATCAACCCGCTTTTAGGAGATTGTTTCCATCAGAAATGGACAAACAGTACGTAAAACTAGTAGATATGTTATCTTCGATCATTATGAGTTTAGATCATGCTCCGACAATTGAATCTAGCGAACTAGTAGCCATGTCCAAAAGACATACAGGATATGGCGTTAAAACCGTACATTATGCAATGGTAGGTGATGCCCTATTGTGGACTTTAAAAAAAGGATTAGGATCTGAATGGAACGAAGACACAGAAAAAGCTTGGTTAGATTGCTATCAATCATAGGCTGAAACAATGATAAATAATAGCTAGGATTTTGCACCCTAAAAATATTCAAATAATAACCTAATTGCCTTTTATCCTAAGTTAATAGGTTGCCCTATCTTCTTTGTTCTTAATTCACTACGCTTAAATGATGTTTTGCCACGTTTCATTTCCAAAATATAGTCTGTATTGATTAGAATATACATCTTGCAGGGTATATGAGCTGTTTATTAAAAAATGGTCTATATCAAATTGAGTGGGAATTATTTATAAAACATGTTACATCAGTTAAAATTTTAAAATCTATAAAAACAAATATCAAATTAACATCTACAAAAAATGAACATTACCACAAAATTTATTCTTTTTCTTAACCATAATGAAGCCAACAGCATCTTACAAAATTATGTAGTATAAATTAATATCATTTTAAGATTATGTAGTGTTTTTGTAATTGTAAACGTTAAATAAAGAACGTATAAATGCTTAAATAACGCAAACAATTCATTATGAAAACGCATGTCAGCATTATTTTTTTTATTTGCCTTATGTCATTTGGTCAAATTTCAGCCCAAGACACAACCATTGTATTGAGTACTGTAATCAATTCCAATCTCGCTGCTCCTATACAACTCACGCATGCTTGCGATGGAACTAATCGTATATTTGTAGCCGAAAAAGGTGGACGAATCAAAGTCTTTACGAAAGATTATATACTTAATGATACATTGATAACCATCATGAATATGGGTAATCAAAATGAACAGGGTTTGCTTTCAGTAGTTTTTCATCCTGATTTTAAAAATAATGGATACTTTTTTGTCTTCCATACCCAAGAAAATACAAATGCACTAATTGTGGATCGATATACCATAAGTGCTTCAGATCCTGACAAGGCGGATGTAGCTACTAGGTTGCCTATTCTCAACATACCGCACACCTACTCAAATCACAATGGTGGCGAGATGCATTTTGGCAAGGATGGATATCTTTATATTTCTACAGGTGATGGTGGCTCAGGAGATGACCCCGATGATAATGGTCAGGATTCATTATCACTTTTAGGAAAAATTTTACGTATCAATATAAACAGTACTTCTGGTGGTAATAATTATTCTATTCCTTCAGACAACCCAAATAATACATCACCCGTGTATTGTTATGGATTGAGAAATCCCTTTAGATGGAGTTTTGATAGATACAAAGGTGATATGTATATCGGTGATGTGGGGCAATCTGCACGTGAAGAAATCAACTTTAGACCGGCTGATTCTATCGTTGGTAGTAACTTTGGTTGGGATTGCTATGAAGGTTCACTACTGCATCCTACAGCAGCACCATGTCTACCAAGCTCTAATTATATATTCCCAATTTATCAATATCAAATCAACTCAACCAACAGGTCAGTTGTAGGTGGAAATGTATATAGAGGTTATGCTTACCCTGACTTGAAGGGTTGGTATTTCGCAGCCGACTATTTTTCAAGGAACCTTCGCAAAATTATTAAAGTTGGATCTTCTTGGGTTACAGTAAATCAACAAATGCCTTCTGATTTTACGGGTATTGTGGATTTTGGAGAGACGGAAGATGGTGAATTACACATAATTGACATTACTACCAATAGGATATATAAAATGACGACCGCAAACCCTAAAACCGTGCACATTTTTACAGGTGATGGTGACTGGATGATTGCTTCAAATTGGAAAAGTGGTTCAGTACCTCCAAACCCTCTGCCATCAGGATCAGTGATCGTAATCAAACCATGTAATAATGGAACTTGCAAGCTTTCTCAAGATAGAACCGTTAGTCCAGGTGGCGATTTTATTGTGGAACCAGGTTGCCATTTTAAACTAGAGGGTCCTGCTAACTTGATACTTGATTAAAATTTCAATTTTTCTTACTCTTTTGGGTCTGAATCTGATACCCTACTTCAAAGTTTAAAGTGATAAAACGTTCTTTCTTTAAACTCTCAAGATGTGAAGTTTTAGTAACATCAATTTCAGTTCTTAAAGCAAAATTAAGTCTCTGAGTATAATACCTTATTTCTAAAGGAACCATTAGAACAAGAATTTTTGTAGATTCATTGTCAAAATTAAAAGAAACGTCTAGTCCAAAAATATTTGAATCGCCATAATCAGATTTTGAAGAAATATGATATTTCAGCCCTGCACCGATACCAAAGAGAAACCCTTTTTCTTTTTTTAATCCTGAATATACAATGGAATGAAATGTAAAATTTAGATTTGTCGTTTCTCCTATTTTCTCAGTCAATTTATTCCCTTGAATATCTGTAAACTGAATGGATTCGTCATAAAATTTGTTGGTTGAAAAGTTTGCTTGGTACTTAACGCTATATTTATTATTAAAAACTTCATCTAATGAAATTCCTAAACCGACTCCACCTAAATTAATACCTGTAGAATCATTATACCAATATCTATGTATTCCTTTTGATGGACTATTTATTGGCATTGCTTCATTAATATTGAGATGCAAATGTACAACTTGAGCACTTATTTCAGTAGTTACGAATAATGACATTAATAAATAGAAAAATAGCTTCATTCTATTGCTTTTATAAATTTTTGTGAATATGTCTGACCGTTAACTGATAGATTTGCATAGTAAAAACCTAATGGGCGATTACTTAATTCAAAAGATATACTTGTTGGTCTTTGAATATTACTGAATATTTTTAATATTAAAGAGTCTTTACCATCTGTAACATTAAACTCAATCGGTGTGCCTACCGCCCATTTATCTTCAACAACTGACACTTGAAAAACAGTTGATCCTGGATTTGGAGAAATCTCAAAGTACGCAAAAGCATTGTTTTGATTTTCCTTTTCGCAAGACATAAAAACCAAACATCCTAAAAGGAGAAGAATATGTTTTATTTTTTGCATAAAGCGATAATTTTAGTATTTGAATTACGAAAAAAATCAAAAATATATTGTCAAAAAAAAGGATTTAACATTTAGCAATCAGAATTACCTAAGAATTTTTATTTATCCATACCATAATTGTACCTTTGCGGTCAAATCTTAATAAATATACTATATGTACAGAAGTCATAATTGCGGTGAGTTGAGAATATCTGATGTGGGAAATAAAGTCACGATCTCTGGTTGGGTCCAAAAAGGAAGAGATCTAGGTGGCCTTACTTTTGCAGATGTGAGAGATAGATATGGCGTGACACAACTGGTATTTAATATGGACGAAAACGCAGATTTGTGTACAAAAGCCCGTAAACTTGGTAGAGAATATGTCATACAGGCTACGGGAATCGTAAGAGAAAGGTCGTCCAAAAATGCAAACAGAAGTACTGGAGATATCGAGATTGAAGTGCAAGAACTGAATATTCTCAATGAGTCAAAAGTACCACCTTTCAGCATAGAAGACGAAACAGATGGCGGTGATGATCTCCGTATGAAATATAGATACTTAGATATCAGGAGAACACCTGTTCAAAATAATATCATCTTCAGATCAAAACTAGCACTTGAGACTAGAAAGTACCTAGATTCACAAGGATTCATAGAAGTAGAAACACCCTTTCTGATCAAAAGTACGCCAGAAGGAGCAAGAGATTTTGTCGTGCCGAGCCGACTAAACCAAGGTCAATTCTATGCATTGCCTCAATCGCCGCAGACCTTCAAACAAATATTGATGGTAGCTGGTATTGATAAGTACTTTCAGATCGTGAAGTGTTTTAGAGACGAAGACCTTAGAGCGGATAGACAACCAGAATTTACACAAATAGACTGTGAGATGTCATTCGTCCATATAGAAGATATCCTCAATACATTTGAAGGGCTAGCTAGACACTTGTTTTTACACACGCTTGGACTAGAATTGGGAGATTTCCCACGTATGTCTTATGACGATGCCATGCAAAAGTATGGTTCAGATAAACCTGACTTACGTTTTGATATGTCATTTGTAGAGATGAATAGCTTTGTAAAAGGCAAGGGTTTCAGCATCTTTGATGAAGCGGAAATGGTCGTTGGTATTTGTGCTAAAGGTATCGCCGAAAAATATTCCAACAAAGACCTAAAAGACCTGACAGAATGGCTGCAAAGACCACAAATAGGTGCCAAAGGCCTTGTTTATGTTAAATATCAGGAAGATGGAAGCATCAAATCTACGGTAGGTAAGTTTTATTCAGATGAAGATTTACAACAATGGGCAGCTCATTTTGGTGCTGAAAAAGGTGACATCATTTTTGTACTAAGTGGCGAAACCGAAAAGACGAGAAAACAACTCAGTGAGTTGCGATTAGAATTGGCCAAAAAACTTGACCTCATCAAACCAGGAGATTTCAAACCGCTTTGGGTACTAGACTTCCCGCTATTAGAATGGGATGAAGATGCTAATAGATTTCATGCAATGCACCACCCATTTACATCTCCAAAAAAAGAAGACATCTCTCGTATGCTGAACGGTGACCACGAAACCATGAAGTCCTTAAAAGCCGATGCCTATGACCTTGTCATCAATGGTGCAGAGATCGGTGGTGGATCTATCAGAATTCACGACAGAGCATTACAGTCCAAAAACTTTGATCTACTAGGATTTACCAAAGAAGAAGCAGAAGCACAGTTTGGATTTCTCCTTGGAGCATTTGAGTACGGAGCACCTCCACATGGTGGTCTAGCATTCGGATTTGACAGATTATGTGCCGTGATGAATGGTCAGTCGTCTATCAGAGACTTCATAGCCTTCCCTAAAAACAACCAAGGAAGAGATATGATGATCGACGCACCATCGCCAATACATGATGCACAATTGAAGGAGTTGTGCTTAGATGTAAAAGTAGAAAAAATGTAATTTGTCCATTGTTAAGCTAAGCGTCCTCGCTTAGTTTGCATTAGCGTAAGCGTCTCGCTTACTGCGTTTACCTATTAATTTTCATATTGATCTGATCCAATCCCGAAGGGATGATAAGATTATAGCAAATTATTACCCAATACCCTTTAAAACCCTGTAAGGGTGACATCTTGGTTCATGAAACAGCCCTAAATCCTATGTCATCCCTACGGGATTTATTTAAAAGATAATTACATAATTGTATAATCAGCGATCATTTCTAAATATGATTAACCATCAAATTTTGATCTGATTCAATTCCAAAGAAATATTTTTCATATTTTGATTTTCTCCAATCCCAAAGGGATGATAAGATTATAGCAAATTATTGCCCAATGCCCTTTAAAACCCTGAAAGGGTGACATCTTGGTATTTTTTTTTCACAAAACAACTGAAACATTAATCTATCATATAACAAGTTAAAAATATCACCTATTCATCTTATACAAAACTACCTTACTGGGACTAGCATCCGACATAATGCTAGCAATCTGTATATTACAAAAATATAAACCATCTTCGATGTCATTCGGCACATAGACCATTTCCGTAATCGTTTTATAATCGGTAATTTGGTCAGGATATCCCCAGAAAGTTTTGTGACCTTCTAGCCTACCACCATCTTCTTCACGGTCTATCGACGGTAGGTCCGTGACGAGATGATGTACACCTATATTGTGGAGATATTGGATCGCTTCCTTCGTAAAATATGGTGGATTTTTACCGGAATAATCAGCTGTCATCTTTTTTTCATCATTTGGTATGGTACGAATGACCACTACTTCTGTACCGACATTTCCTTCTAGCAGCCCTATCAACAATTGTTCCGTGATGATTTGATCTCCATTTGGCAATACTTCAGGGGTCAAAGTTACCAACCTAGTGACATAATGAAACTCTTTCAGACATTCGTGAATCGTGTATAGATCTGCAGAGATATGGCCTACACACTCCGTATG
>DAOLFJ010000139.1:0-9706 GCA_035326365.1 Saprospiraceae bacterium
CCAATGGTAATTGGTCCATTATTTGTGATGTCTCCAATGCCCACCATACTTGTACTTCCTTTTACTACACCGTCTTCATATATAGTGATCGTACCATCTCTATCAAATGTAGCTGCCAAATGATGCCATTCATTGTTTGCAATTGCACCACCTGTGTTGATATCGCGTCTACTACTGCCATCACCTACATTTACCTTCCATTCAGGACCTGAAGGAAATTTAAACGACATTACAAAACCATCGTTATTACCACTTGCCCAGTTTTTATTGCCCATGATAGCTACATCACCAGCAGATGCAGTCCTTACTCGACACTCCATAGTAAAATCAGTATCTGTACCAAAATTATAAGCAGGTATATTAGGTATTGTCACCATATCACTATCCCCATCAAAATCGAGATATTTTGTCTGAGATATACAACTCGTGATAGGAATAATGATACTATCAGGAAATATCTGTGTCTTAGCAAATGACTTATTGTGGGCAATATAAAAAATCGTTTCTTCTCCTATAGATGTACCACCATGTGATGTGCCATTACCACCATGATCAGTAGAGATAAGTATTAACCAGTTTTCATCATCATAAGTAGGTCTGTCATAAAGTGCATCAAGCACCATACCTATGTTTTGATCTACCTCTTCAATGGCTGTAATGTAAACTGGATTAGTTTGCGAAAAACCTGACCCATGACCAGCATGGTCTACATCATCATAATGAAGAAATAATACATCAGGATTATGGTTTGTCAGTCTGTTTACAGCTTCTAATGTAACACTCACTTCATTTGCTGCATTCACTTTATAGTCTGCGTGATTAAGTACAATTTGGTTATTTATTGGTGCCCATTGACTGATTGATTCAGTTTGTAATGCAGGGTTGAAGTCCTCCACTCTTTTAAAAAAATGTGGATATTGCGCAAGATTGCTGCCAGTAAATGAATTGTCGGTAATACCATGTTTTGCAGACCACACTCCTGTCATCATAGCAGACCAACCTGGACCTGAAATGGTAATATCATCATTGAGCGCATGAAGACTGTAAATAGAGTTATCAAGAAGTGCATCGATATTTGGTGTGTTTGCTTGCATAAGGGCATCGGGCCTACAACCATCAATTCCTATGATCAATACTTTTTTTGTTTGGCCAATCATATTTCCAAATGTCAACACAAAAAAACAACTAACTAGAAATCTAAATACAACCATCATAATGTTTCAAACTTATTACCTCACAAATGTAATATATAATTTATTAGAATAAGCAGTTAGATGTTTTCTAAATGTCCCAAAAAGATGACTAAATTACAATAAATATTTAATGCTTCATTGTCGGAGGATAGATGCTTGATTTTTTTTGAAATTCTTTATTTGTAATATTGATGAACTGCCAAGTTTCAAAGTTGTAAAATCACAGAATTTCAATTTAATGATATCCAAAATTGCATACATAATGAATAATTATAAATATAGTAAGAATATAAATATCCTTTCCTTTACAACCTTCTTATATCGCCTACTACCTTGTTTAATTAGCCATTAAAAACGTCTTGACTAAGCCGATTCTTACTCCTAGTTGTCGATACTTTTCGCCAATTAAAGTTTCATTCAATAAAGCTGAACTAAGATCATTTTGGTTTACTACACCCATTTTTATGGCTGTGCTATTCGAAATAAACCATTCAGCATCTATAGCAAATGACCAAGATACAATGCCCGAAGATTTATATATATTTGCAAAAGCTTCTTTATCTTTGTAAATAAAAATATCATCCATTCCAATGGTTATTCCTTCATATCTCTGTGAAATATTGTATAACATAGCTATTGATGGCACTAATTGCAAACGACCTAATTTATATCTATAACTAAGTTCTAAAGGAAAATTCCATCTTCGTATATAATTGGGTGAGTAAATTAAAAAGCCTTTTCGCTGCGTCTGTTTTATATTGCCCGAAAAATAATCCACTCCACTCACACCTTCATAATAAAAAGCACTGTCCGATTTTATTTCCTTTGTGGTCACACTGATATCTTCTGTTTGTATTATCTCCGCCAGCTGATTATACTGTAATCCCATTCCGATGTACCAATTGGGCAATATTTCTTTTTTTACCATAACTGTAGCCATAAGGCTTTCTTTAGGTGTAGAAATGGCCTTCCTTTTCTGACTAATGTTTTGTAATTCAGGAGTAAAAGTTTCATCAAATTTATTCCAAACATGAATGCCTGATGATACATGTAGCTCCCATATTTTTGAAGGTACACTAAGATTAACTTTGCTCGACTGTGGCATTCTTTCTAAATTATTTTTCGCTAATGTAGTTCTATGCACTGCAGTATATCTAAGTATGGGTATTAAAGGAATATTGTTTAAGTTTATCTGATCACTATCATCCAAATCATTTTTTTCATTTTTAATTGCAAACTCATTTGACATTAATGATACAGGAGACGTTGTTATTGTTGCTTCTTTGTGAAGATTATCTTTGGTATCAATTTTTGTTTCACTGTCAATAATAGTAGGTTTCAAAAATGGCTTTTGTGTGTCAGAAAAAACATTATACAAAGGTGTCTGATTAAAAGACAGAGATGATTTTTTTTCAGTCACATGGATAAGTGAAATGGACTTTTCATTATGAGTGTCAGATGATTTGACAATATTGTTTTTTGATGATATGGTAGATGATTTGCCTAAGGACATTTTCTCTATTGTTAAGGTAGAATCTACTATGACAAGTGAATCTCTATTTTGAGATTTATGTTGCTCACTTTGATTATTTATGGCAATGTTTTGACTTTTTTGAAGCGTCTGTTTATGCTGGTAAGCAAGCGTAACACCTGCAAATGCAAGACCTAAGCCCAACAAAATAATAAATAGAACTATTGGCCTTCTTCTTCTTTTATCTCTATCTAATTCCTGCTCTATTGCATCCCACAATACTTCTTTATCTGTATGAAGAGGTAGCATTGGCGTAAGAGCCTTTTTGACTTTATCAAATTTATGATCCATAAATCCATGTTTTTATTAATAAAAAGAAAAATGCAGCTTTCCAATTGATTCTTAGTTGGTCTTTTGCCCTTGACAATCTAGATCTAGAAGATGATTCTTGGATTTGCAGTAAAGCCGCTATTTCCTTATGAGACATTTCTTCAAAAAAATAAAGATTTAAGATCATCCTGTGTTCATCAGGTAGTGCTTGTATTTTGGCAGTTAGCGTTTCTACCGTTTCATTTTCATGGTTACAATCCGTTTTGAAAGGTATTAGCACATCTTCTATACTGACGTTTACTGTATGTTTTTGGTTTTTTCTCAGAAAAGCGATTGCCTCGTACACACATATCTTTTTGGCCCAAGTATGTAGTGAAGCGATCTCAGGCTGATACGTCGACAAATTGCTGTAGATTCTGATAAATGTATTTTGAACTACATCATGTGCAAAACTAGCATCTCGTGTATACCTATGGGCTACCATCAGTAAATCATCCACCAATGCATAGTACAATTGTTTCTGCGCTGCTCGATCTCCTTTGATGCACTCATGAATGATTTGCTGAATGGGTAACATAGTCTGGATCTGATTATGGGAGTTTTACTAAAAATACGCCGTTTACTGGAAAGGATACATTGGTAGAAGTATTGTTCAGGTCCCCAGTAAATTTACCTTTAACGATCTTTGGGTCACTTGTCGGCAGGTAGGTGATCGTTAGATCATCCGAAGGCTTTTGTGCAAAGCTATAAAATTGGCCTACTAGGTTACCATTGAAAGTAAAATTCTTGATCTTGTCATTGCCCGAAGTGTATCCAGGTATAGTAAATTTTAGATTCCCACTAGATGTGGATGTTGTAGCAGATGAAATCAAAGTACCAGTATTATCGATGACACCCTCATTGACTTCGTAATAATAAGGAGTGGCGCCTACAGACCAATACACAAATGGCTTTTCGGTTAGTGTCTCATTGCAAACGGACAGAAAACCCAACTCCTGCGTCGCAGTGGTTATGTCAAAACTATATGGAACTGATTTCTGTACATTTTCAAAATCAGTGATGGTGAATTCGAGTTTCCAGGTTGCATTGAGATTTTCTTGTTTGATACAAAAAGTCTGACCATAAAAGAAGAAGCCGCTCACCGCTGCCATGTTGATATTAAA
Organism: Saprospiraceae bacterium; assembly: GCA_035326365.1. Classification (GTDB taxonomy): domain Bacteria; phylum Bacteroidota; class Bacteroidia; order Chitinophagales; family Saprospiraceae; genus OLB9. The sequence continues at coordinate 4,158 of DAOLFJ010000139.1, forward strand.
AGTCTGACTTCCTTTAGTAAGGCGACCTTCTAACTTGCCATTTTTCACAATATTCCCATCACATTGTAAGCCAAATGCTGTAAAACCAACTTCTTGTTCTTCGATGCCAATGACATTGGTTTGTGCATTATTTAATGTGGGCAGCGTTACATTGGATTGAAATGGGCCTATTTTTTCAACAGGAAAGGCTCCGCCAAATATGCGTTCTTGATCAGTCGTTAATATCCTAGGAGTACAGAGTGATTGTTGCACATAATAAAAGAATTCTTGATTTTTAGGAAGCAATAATTCGTAGTATCCATTTTCATCAGTACTTACGCCATCGCCTTCTACTTCATAAGTAAAGGGTGCCACTTCGGTGATGTCATAAATAATCAGGACATCAGCTAAGGCTGGCATTCCACTAGTATTATTAACATACCCTGACACCACAATAAGTTCATCACTGCCAGGATTATTTAAGTAAGTTTGTTCTGTTGGGTATATTTGATCTTTTGAAAGACTTATCTTACCCAAATCTTGTTTTTTGCTATTGCCCGAAACTCTCTTGGCGCGAATATTAAAGTCTGTATGTTTAACAGCAAAAGTTATATGTGACATGGTATCTAAGTCAATACCAAGGGTATTAAAAGCGCCATTAGCATCCGTGTTAACTACATCAATTAGTTTTTCGTGTTGATATATTTCTACAACAGCATCTGAAACAACACCTGTCTTAGAAGTCACTACGCCTTTAAAAAATGCGCCATCAATGGGTTTGGGATTTTCAGTCTCTGTTTCATCTATTAAAGTTAATGATTCTTTACGACATGATGTCATCATCAAAATAAAAAGAAAGCTAAATATGGTAAGTGTTCGCATGTTCGTCAAAATGTTAAATGTTAAAAAATGATTGTTTAATTATCAAGATCGATCATGTGCTACTATAAGCTTGATGAAAGCAAAACGTTGCAAGAAAATAACTTTTTTTTAAAAAAATAATTTGGATTCGTTTAATATACATTTTTTGATTCCTATTAGATGAAGAAAATAAGCAAATCTTGACATAGAGTTATTATCATTGGTAAGTAATTTAATTTGTGGAATTGCGGAATTACATACTTGAATTTGTATTAAAGCAGTTGCTCGCAATACGTATAAATACCTGACTTTTTGCTGCGTGTTTATACGCTTTTATGACAAAACACTTGTAGCTAATTTTGCAGAAAATAATAACAATCTAATGGATATAATACCAAACAAAGTACCTGCACCGGGATGGAAAGGTGGATTTCTAGCCCTACATCCAGAAATGAACTATCCTAATGTAAACCTTGATGCATTGCCTCTAACAGGCAATCTAGATAATATAGGCAAAATCACACGTCAACAGCGTGCCTTATGGCCTGAATTTTCATGGGAGACACAGAAAGATCAACCCAATCCCAAAAGATGTTATCAAATGTTTGCACCGGACATCTCCAGAGTCGGATACAATGACATAGGGCAATCTTGGTCTATCATCTGTCCGCAACAAGGCACTTTCATCAAAGGCTTGGGCGCCATGAACGTAGAAGTAACTGTCACCGGCCAAAAAGGATGGGTAGATGAATCAAACAAATCTATGGCTGTAGACATGATCGTCAAACCTAAAATATGGTTTAGTCCAAGTGCTGTACAATCACCTACCGTAAGGCTATTGTGGGCATTATTTGACCTTCAGTCGCTTGACTTTCCTTCAGAAAAGGCTAGAGCTATTCAAATCAACACTTTCAAAACTGCGCAACAGACACAACGAATTATCAGTATCCGCGATGGCCTTTTTATGCCAGATTCCAATCCATCTTTTACAGACCATAGTAAAGAGTCATGGAGTCATGCCAATGTGGAAGTAGAGATAGGCCCTATAGACGTTAATCCACATCCTGTAGTCGATGAGTTTAATCACCTAGTTATGACTGCGTTCAATCTCGCTTCAGGCAATATGCTGCAAATCGGTAATACTTTAGCTTGGAATGTATGGTTTGATGCGCCTTCATTAGTTGATGAAGACGAATGGCGAAATCATGCCGAGAAATGGCGTAAATCTATAGATGCAGACCATGGTAGTCCTGATGGAAACGGTACCACACCAAGATATGCCGATGGACAACCATTCAATGTGGAGCAAGAACTCATAGACGAAGCTGTACAAGACATCATAAACTTTCTAAAAAAATATTTCGCTAAGTACGTATAAATCACTTTTTTTATCTTTACATGATGTAATGCCGTTATGCTTGAAGAAGTGTAGCGGCATTTTTTTTAACTGTTTGATTTGTGAAATTATTAAATAATTTAATTGAATAATCGTTACTTCTGCTTTCAAGGGATTGGGAGATTATGATTTGGAATATGAACTATAAATAACATTAATGTACTCACCATGGTATAAAGAGTCAATCAATTTAAAGGATTTATAACCTATGGGTATAAAATGAGCTTAAGTAATTTTATCAAAGAAAAAAGATGGTTTACAAAACTGACCCAGCCAGAACTGGCAGAAAAAGCAGGTGTGGGACTTCGGTTTTTGCGAGAGCTAGAGCAAGTAAAGACCACACTTTGATTGGACAAGGTAAATCAGGTACTTGGTCTTTTTGGGTATGAAATGGGACCTGTGGGGCGTGATCGTAAATTATTGTAAATATAAAATATAATCGATGCGAAAAGCAGAAATAAAAATGTATGACCTATAATTTTCATGCGCTAAATCAAACAGAACAAAAGATAAACTTTCATTAAGGAGTTTGTCTGTTCACTGATATTTTATACATTATTGATTTTTTCAAATTTTATTTCATTTGCAATAATAAATGTCTGCCTTCGAATAGCATTTATTGAAGTAACAAAGGGATTTCTAAATAATAGTACTTTTAGGCTTGGACTATTGGATGATCTCATCTGGTTGCTTGAAACAACTTTATAATTTTCTATAGTTATTTCATGTTTTCTTAATATTGGTTCTATTATCTCAAATACCTTTTGATTGGTTTCTAGTATAAGATTTCCATTGCAATCTCGAACTGGATTTAAAATTGGGTTGGACTCTGAAAATCCTACTGCTTCTTTTGAGTAAAAATTAGCCAATTCACCAATTAGTTCATTTTTTTGTTTGTAGTCTAATGCCTCTATTCCTTTAAGTTGACAATTGATCAAATTTTGTTGATAGCTCCATAACAAAGGATGATTTTTTTCCAAATCTATAGTAAAGTATGGTAAGTAAGACAAACTAAATAAATTATGGTGGTTGCATACTCCACCAGCAGTCAAGGTCCATTTTTCACTAATATTTTGTTCATCTGATATGAAGATAGTTAACTTTAGACTATTTGAAATGTATCCATCGTTAATAGCTAAAATTTCAGTTGTTTTTATAAAACAACTATCATAAAAGCCATTTTTGACATTATCTATAAACTCAATTTGCATAAAATCTAATTTATATTTACCACGTTATTCTTATCATTCATTAAGTTGTTTTCTAAAATCCATTTTTTGATGAAGAATTCTTTCAATTTCAATTACTCCATTACCTATTTCCCTATAAAATACTATGTGTTCATTAATTCTTGACCCTTTGAGTAATTTCCAAATTCCTTCGTAAATTTTACCATCTTTTGGATTTTCAGAAATCTCTTTACATTTGTTTATTAATTCTTGATAGTATTTGTCTGCTTGACTTTCTGACCATGTGTCAAATGTATAATTCCAAATATCACTTAAATCCTCTATTGCTTTGTAGGTTAACTGAAATTTAGACATTTTCTGTCCTATTTTTTTTTAATAATTTTAAGTGTTGCTTTGGGTCAAAATTTGTATCCACACCACTATCAATACCTTCTTTAATGGCATTTCTTAAAGTTACATATTTCTGTTCTTCATCTTCCAGCAATCTAAGTCCAGCTCTTATTACTTCGCTTATATTTTTATACCTCCCTTCCTCTATTCTATTCTTTGCAAATTCTTCGAAGTGAGTCCCTAAGGCTACTGATGTGTTCTTGCTCATGACAACTGATTTTGTTACAAAGTTACCAATTATTGGTAAAAGAAACAAATTTATTTTTTGGTTTCGAAGTATTATTTTAAATCTATCCCCCTAAAACCAACGACAGCCTACCTCCTAATCACGCCATCCAATACATCACCCACTTCTTCTTTACTACTATAATTATACCCAAGAAATGCTGCCACTGTTTTGGCCACTTGATTTTGGAAGAAGCTGGATTTATCCTTCCTTTCGCCTAAGGCAGGTGTATCAGGACCAATGACAGCCATCCATATTTCGTTGCTGCCTTTATAGATTTTGCCATGTGATGTCCACTCTTTTTTGACGATATCGCCTCGCCCATGATCTGTGGTGATGACGAAAGTGGTTTTGTTTTTGTACACAGGGTCTGACTGACAGTAAGTCCATAGGTCATTAATAAATTTATCGGTCCTGCGAGCTGCATGAAGGTAGTGATCATATCGGCCATCGTGGGCAAAATCATCGGTTTCGCCATAAGAAATATATAGAACTCGGGGATGCTTTTTTTGGATGTATTCCAGTGCGAACTGATGGGTAAATACATCCAATCTCACACTACTCCATGGACTCGGTGTTTGGTCTTGGAGTTCGTTGAGATACTTTTCTTTCCATGTCAGATCATCACCTGATGCGTGCTCAAAACCTGCATTGACTGGAATGCCTGATCGGTCTCTATTGATGATAAACGGAAAAACATCCCATGAGCCGAATGCTGCGACCCTTCCTTGGAGATCTTCTTTTTGATTGAGCCATTCCAGGACGGTGACATTTGGATTATTAATTTTATCATTTGATTTGATGTATGGATCGGTGTATCCTGTCAGGATTTCGTTGTATCCCGGATAAGAAAACCAATGAATATTAGTCACTTGTGCATTGTTTCCATAGTTTCTGTTGCCTATGATTTGTCCTTCTTTCGCCATCGTATTCCAAAACCACGGCATCAGGATTTCTCTGCGTTTGAGTGGATCTGAGTGCCAAAAATCTTTTTTCAAAGCAGCAGTATCTTTGGTAAATACGGTATTATGAATGAGACTATCATCTGCACCACCAAAAAGTTCTTGCCATCTCAGTCCGTCGAGGGTGATCAGAAAAATATTTTCAGTCTGTAGGTCAGTGGTCTGTGCCGAAATGGACAAGGGTAAAAAACAAAAAGCACGCAAAAGTATGGCTAAAGAATATCGGTTCATTTGTTGGTTTTTTGAATGGTTAATTGATCTATGATATCTCCATTGATGTCGTAAATATACATCATTGCTTTGTTTTTTTGTAGCATCATCCTCCCGAAATGATGTTGTTTGATGAGTCGATCCATTTTTGGGGTAGGATTAGTTTCTATTGGTTCTATGCTGCTACCTGCACCACCCGAAATAATGAATGTTGTGGACTGTTCGCCATACTTTTTGGTAAGTCGTTCATAATCGTGAATGTGGCCACTGAGCACAAAATCAATTTGATAAGGTTTTGCCAAGGTATCGATCATTTTACGAATGAATAAATCACC
>DAOLFJ010000139.1:9806-11812 GCA_035326365.1 Saprospiraceae bacterium
TTGCCGGGAATAAAAAACAATGGCATTTTTTTCTCTAATGGTTCGATGGCGTTTCTTAGTGAAGTCCACTCTGAATCCCTGCTGCCATCTCCTACCAAATCACCCAAACCAAGGCTAAAATCATCATCAAAACCAGCCATTTTCTGCGCAAAAAGACTAAAAGTATTCCATCCACCCTGACTATCTCCCCAAAACGAAAAGGATATTTCTTTTTTTTCAGGATGGATATCTTTTGCTTTAGACATAAGTGGTGAGATTCTAGACGCAATTCCTATTTCGCTGTCATTTTCTAAAATTTCTACAACATTACCATCTAATATTTCTACATTTCGCAATCCACCTGCTACAGCATTATTTAATACACGAATGATGATTTCTGCACTGTCACTTGTTGTTTGGAATGGGAAGTTGCCTTCTTTATTCGGCTTGACTCTTTGACTATTTACCCACACTTGTGCACCATCATCTGCATTGATTTTGATGATACCTTTCGATGTCGTCCTTACTTTTTTATAGTACCAAAAAACACTATTTGGTAAGTTCAATCTGTGTGGTAAAACTACCTTCTCAGCATTGGAAAAATCAGGAATGACAAATCCAAGCAAGGTCTCATCTTTTGCACCATGTTCAAATGACCACTCAGTAGATACTTGTCCTAAAGATAAGGTCGAAAAAAACAAGATAAATACCAAACCCAATGAAAATCGAAGTACGTTTGCCATTAGAATAATTTATTGATATGTTCTTCTGCCCAACCTAAGCTTCCAGTCATTCCTTTACCGCCAATAGCTGTCACTATGTGGATTCTTTCGTCTTTGGTATGGTGATAAATTTCTCCTGATTTGCGCTGACTGTAACATCCTATCCATGTCCGAGCGATCTTATAATCTATGTCCAAAATTTTGGAAGCAGAATCGGTCATAAAACTATTTATGATTTCGTTAGTTTCGAAGAGTCGAAGTTCGTCTCTATGATTTACATGTGCATATTCATGACTGTCTCCTAAGATCACAGATCCTTCAGCAGTTTGCTTGAATAAGATATGTACACCAAATCTTCGTTGGAAATCTTGTTCATTTTCTTTGGATTTTATCTCTTGGTATGAAGGGCATTCCTGAAAACTTTCATATCTTCTGATCGTCCATCCTGTGAGTATCGAACCTGGAATTTTTACCGTCACTTTTTGAGGAATGGTCTCCATCATTTGCAATTTTACCAATGTGATATCACTCTCTGCAAATAGCTCAGGAAACAAGGTAGAAAATTCATCACCATTACAAAGAATTAATTGGTCACCCAGCCACTTATCTCCTTGATGATCAAAGGCTATCACTTCATGTGCATTGGTATAGATGTCGATGACTGTCCTGTTGTAAGCTACGTCTAGACCTAGATTTTTGATGAGAAACAGGGTAAGAGCAGGTATGGTTTTTTGAGAATCTGCATTGATTTCTTCAGGAAAAAACAAAGCTGCTTTACAATACTCTTTTGATAGATTTGGATATTGTGACAAACATTCGTCCGCAGTCAGTAAATGTGATGGATAATCATTAGATTGGTTGATTTGATACAACTCTTCTAGTAGTTGGATTTCTTCATCATCAGAAGCGATGTAAATACTTCCTTCTTGTCTGATCGCAATGTCGGCTTGACTTGCAATATTTAGATAATGCCTCATCGATGAACGTCCATAACCTTGCCAAATAGCTGAGAATCCTGATGGTACGATTTGTCCAAAATTGCGAATGCTTGCACCCATAGCTTGACTATTTTTTTCTAGGAGCAATACTTTTTTCTTTTTCAATAGAGCGTGGTAAGCGTGCGAAAGTCCTAAGATGCCACCTCCGACGATGATCAAATCATATTTTTGCATACTGTTCATATATATGGATTTCCTTTGATGAAGAAAGTTCTGAAGAAGATTTATATTTCCTATTGACTACAAAACAAGTCAAAACAACCAAGCCAACACAAAGTGTACCGGCCACCACACTCAAAGTCACATA
>DAOLFJ010000140.1:0-5561 GCA_035326365.1 Saprospiraceae bacterium
AGATTTCTATTATCATTAATGAATTCTATCTAATACAATTGTGAAGGTCCTAAAACATGTTTTAAAACTGTAAAAAACAAGCTATGTCTAAAATTAGATCCAAAATGTACGAACTCTTCAATGACATGTTTTATACCATCTTTCCAGATTTGTGTATAGCATGCTACAAAATATCAAAAACAAGGAGCAGTTATTTTTGCATAGACTGCATCCATAATATGCCCTACACCGATCACTTCCAGATCAGTGAGAACACTGTTACTAAACATTTTAAAGGTCGTATTCCATTAACTCACGGTGCAGCACTCTTATCATTTAGAAATCAAAGCAATGTCAAAAACATGCTACATGGACTCAAATACAAAGGCAAAAAGGAAACTGGCCAAATATTAGGTGAAATTGCAGGACAAAAACTTGCAGAATCTTCGCTATTTGAAAAACCAGATCTTATCATCCCTGTTCCGATCCACTATAAAAAGAAATTGCTTAGAGGGTACAACCAAAGCGGTATTTTCGGTCAAGGAGTCAGTAATTCATCAGGAATCAAAATGACAGAAAGCCATCTTATCAAATATACAGAAACTGCTTCTCAGACAGGAATGGCAAGGACTGATAGGGTTAAAAATGTTTCTACAACTTTTCAGATAAATAAGCCTGAAGAATTAGTTGGTAAACATATATTAGTAGTAGATGATGTCGTTACTACAGGGGCTACATTAGAAGCATGTTGTCTATTGCTATTAAAAGCTGGTGTCAAGAAAATTTCAATTTTAACAATTGCTGCTGCTGAATAATCGGGTAAAATAAGGCTATCCTAAATTCTCAATATCTGTTATGAGCGCTGAAGCTTGTTCATATAAGCCATCCATATCGCCATACTGACCTGCAAACCTAGCCATCTCACACCTTTGCTGTATGGATGCATACTGATCAATTAGGCTTGCGTGGACTCCATGTTTTCTAAGGTGCCCTTTTGCATCATTCAGACCAAGTTCCATATTAGGTATATTATACTTCTTCTGTATATAACCTGTCGTAGCATGAGAAATCTCTTCAAAAAAAGCGGACTTATTATTTTCAATTTTATATGAAGCTGCCTTTTCTAGGTTTATTTTAGCTATATTTATCGAACTCTGTGATGCCAAATGCAACTGATTTAATTGGTCATCTTTCATTTTCTTATAATAAATACCGAATCCTGTGGCTAAGATTATAATGCCAAAAAAACTAAAATATAGTCCAGATCCGAAAAATGGACTTCCTACTTTCACTAGGTTTAGATCTGTTTCCATAGGAGACAATGCACTAAGATCAGCATCATTTGGTGTAGGATTAATGACTTTGCCACTACCTTTGACTATGGTTACTTGATGCGGGCCAGACGAAATAGTTTCATATTTGCCTGATGTAGGAGAATAATAACTAAACTCTGGTGAAAAGGAATAGGTGGTATCTTTGGTAGGAACCAAGATGTATTCAAATGTTTTGACGACTCTCAATCTATCGCCCTTGGTATATGTTTCGTCTTTGATAACGGATGGTTCGTAAGATTCTATTCCGTCGTACTTTTTAAGTTTGGGAGCTTGAACAATTTTGGCATCACCATCACCTTCTATGGTCATCGTCAGTATGAGTGATTCATCCGTAGTGGCTGTATTTTTACTCATAAATGTCTGCATGGTAAATTCGCCCACACCTCCAGAAAAACTTTCTGGTGCATTGTCAGGAAGAGACTCAACATTTATTTTTAGTACATTCGTTTGTGTCTGCTCCTTCTTTACATCTCTGAAAAAGAAAGATGATCTCCCATTATCCACAGGAACATCTAAAGAAACATTGACAGGACCAAAACTATACCTACCTACTTTTTGTGGGAAAAGTAAAACCTTCCTTAGAACTTGTCTGTGATATTCTTTACCGTTTATGGTCTTACGTTGGGCTTGCTCTCTGAAATCATTGAGTGGCACAGCATAAAAACCTTCATATTCAGTTTCATTTAGAAAGTTATATGATTCTAAGTTTTGTCTGGTATATAAAACATAACTTACTACCAACTGCTGTCCTACATATGCTTTCTCTTCAGAAACTTCTAGCCTTACTAAAGTCTGCTTGCTATCGTCAAGTCCACTGATAGCCTGGCTCTTTTCCGCATCGACTACAGTTATAGATATGGTATTAGATTTAAGTTCTTTGTTTCCAGTCCTTACTTTAGCTGGACCGATAGTAAATTTCCCCTTTGTTTCAGCAAGTAGCATATACTGATAACTCATAGTAGCAGATCGCTTACCATTTACAATAGAGATGGATGTAGATGTAGATGGACCTTGCACTATTCTAAATGGCGATACATCAGGCATCTGTATAGATCTTGCATCTCCATTTTCTAATACAGCTTCCATCATAAATGTCTCTCCCACAGCTATTTTATCTCTATCTGTGTTGATATAAAACTTGACATTCTGAGCTGAAACAAAAGTTGATAGAAAAAAAACAAACGCTATAATTACCCCAAATTTAGGTAACCATGATATCGTAATGCCTCGAAAATTCACTATCATACTCCAACTTATTTTATAATCAAGAACTGCAAAACTAACAAAAGAATACCTACTAAATTATTAATTGTGTACTTGTTACAATTTAAATCTTTTTTAATGGACGCTTTTTCTTTTGAGTTTTAGGCTCATTGTCATTTTCTACTCCATAGATAAATGTACGGTCTTTTGTACTAGACTTACTCGACTTGTAACTATTTTGTACAAATATTTCGATATCTTCTGTACTGATTAAATCCCCATTATTATCCACTGTGGCAGGACCAATTAAAAGGTTTCCTTCCTCTATCGGTACAAGCGCATAACTATATGATTTCTTCTGGGAAACTTCTCCATTCATCATTCTAAAACTAGAAGACGTATTCGGTCCAGATACTACTTGAAACCCTCTAAAATCAGGTGCTTGAAAATTGCCTGTGAGATTATCAAGCAAAAACTCTACTGTCACAACCTCATCTTTTGCAATAGTGTCTTTATTTACTTTTACGCTAAGGCTTCCTTGCTGTCCGAATACAAATGACGCCACACATACAAAAAACATGGTCGCAAATTTCATTTTAATTTTACCCATTTCAACATGATTTTTCAGTAATTAAAAATTGAGTTCATTTTATTTTCAATAACATTTCAACTTTAAAGATCGTTTAAGATCAAGAGTTAAAAAATCTTAAAAAATCACCAGTCCTTTACTGGCTTCTTTGCTTTGCCATCCATTCGTCTCAGTTTTTGCTGGACCTTTTTCTCTTCATTATCCATGACTTCTAGCAATTTCTGAGCATCTTCTTTAGTCATTTTTTTGCCATCATTCTCAGTTTGATCTTGGCCTTTTTGTTGGTCTTGTTGATCTTGATTTTGTTGATCTTGATTTTGATTTTCATTTTTTTGATCTTCTTTCTGATCTTGTTTATTATCGTTTTTTTGCTGATTATCTTTATCTTGCTGATCTTCTTTTTTGTCTTGATTTTGGTTTTTATCCTTATTCTTTTGTTGCTCTTTTTGCTGCTGCTGAATTTGCTTTTTATATTCATTCTGAGCCATGGCAAGGTTTTCTTTTGTGGCTTGATCAGATGGTTTATATTTCAATGATTTTTTAAAAGCATCTACACTTTCTTTATACTTTTCTTTTTTGAATAAAGCATTACCTTGATTATGATAAATTTTTGACTTTTCATCATCAGAAGTTGCTTTAGCAGCAGCGCTTTCATATGATTTTATTGCTTCGTCGTATCGCTCCTGATTAACCAATGTATTGCCCAAATTGTACGAAGATTTTACACTTTGTTTTTCTGTATCAGCCTTTCTGTATTCTAGTTCTGCATCTTGATATTTGCCGAATTCATAAAGCATATCTCCATTGCGAAGATTCTTGTGCGCGGTCTGTGAAAAGACATAACCATTAATATTCAACAATAAAAAAATCAATATTACTTTCTCCATCTGACACTTGATTTTAAAACAAAATCCAACAATAAAATAAATAATGCCGTAGCTAATAGGTATTGGTAATAACTTCTATATTCTGAAAAAGACTTTACTTCTACAGCTCTTTTTTGGAGTTTTTCTAATTGCGTATTTAGATCATCGATGATGTCATTATTATTTTCAAGCACATAAGACGTACCATTGCCTGCTTCTGCAATTTCCTTTAGCAATGAAAGATTAACACGCGTCGTGACAGGATTGCCTTCTTCATCCGTCTTGAACTCTTCCCTACCCTCACTTAGCACAGGCACAAATGCGCCTTCTTCAGTACCCACACCTACTGTAAATACATTCCAACCATCATCTACAGCACTAGACACTTTGCTCAATGCGTCTTCATCATGGTCTTCTCCATCTGTGATGATAATAAGCGCACGCTGTGCTTTTTCGGTATCCGTAATACTTCGTCGTGCCAAATCTACGGCTTCACCGATAGCTGTACCTTGCGTACCTGCCATATCGGTGTTTGCTGACTTTACAAATAAGGTTGCAGCTGCATAGTCCGATGTCAATGGCATCTGTAGGTAAGCATTTCCAGCAAACAAAATGAGACCCAACTGATCACCTTTCCGAGATTCGATCAGTGATTCTACAAATCTTTTTGCCTTCTCTAGTCTTGTCGGGCTGATATCTGTAGCATTCATACTAGATGAAATGTCCAATGCAATGAAGATATCACTGTTTTCAACCTTTACTTTTTCTTTTTTGAATCCCCATTGCGGATTGGCCAATGCAAAAACTAAAAATATAAAAGCTAGCAAATATAAAATGACGCTATTTTTATTTTTCTTAAAATCCGAATCCGACAACAACCTATCTATTAAGTTTATTTGTCCAAATTTCTCTTTCCTACGGTTCAATTTTTTGACCGACCACAGATACAAGGCCACCAAAATAGGAATGGCAGCTAGCAAATAAAAAGCGGTCGTATTTTCGAATCTAAACATACTTTGTCATTTAACTAAATGTTCTGAAAATAGTCTGTGACAAGACCCACCACATCAAAAACAAAAACAAACCAATCATCAAAAAAATCCTGAACTCATCTTTGTATCTTTTGAATACATTGACCTCGATTTCAGTTTTTTCTAGTCTATCTATCTCCGCATAAATATTCTCCAAACTAGCTCTATCTACTGCTCTGAAATACTTGCCATCTGTCATTTTTGCTATAGACTCGAGCAAAGCTACGTCAATTTCGACCTTTGCCATAGCATACATATATTGTCCGTCGCTTCGTCTATTGACCGGTGACAAGGCTTGTCCCATCGTACCTACAGCTATCGTATAAACTTTGACATCATATTCTCTAGCAATTTCAGCAGCAGTATTGGGATTGATATAGCCGGCATTATTGACTCCATCCGTTAAAAGAATAATAATTTTAGACTTCGCATCACTATCTTTGAGTCTATTGACAGCTGTGGCTAAACCCATGCCTATAGCTGTGCCATCTTGTAACATACCTACTTCCAGACTTCCTAAAAAATCAAGTAAAATATTGTGGTCTGTGGTCAATGGACA
>DAOLFJ010000140.1:5661-11791 GCA_035326365.1 Saprospiraceae bacterium
GGATACACTTTTTCTTTCCAACTTTTAGTCAAACTTATTCCTTTAAGATTTGACATCTTTAAGGTAGGGTCGACCATTTTTTTCTGGAAATACTGCCAATAGACCAATAATGGAATGATAAACAAACCCAAAAACCACCATGGCGATGCAAAATGAAGATTGGAAATATAATCTATCATGTCATAACCATTTTAGTCTTTTCTACAAAATCCACTGCCATCGTCATAAACCTACTATGCACATCTTGTGTAGGAATAGCTTTGGCAAATTTTACCAAGTCAGCTATTTGCAATATGTCTCTCAGTGTTCCTGTGTGACGCTGATCAAAATCCAAATTGCGTAGTGCATTCGAGATTTCATCTGTGGTCATTTCTAACGCTGCTATGTGGTATCTGTCTTCTAGGTATTGACGGATGATGCCCGTGAGTTGAGACTGATATTCTTTCACTTGGCCAGATTGCCATAGCTGCATCTTGTCCAAATCTGCAAGCGCATTCAGGGCTTTTTCATGTGGTAACAATATGATAGGAGTTTCTTCTTCAACAATTTCGACCTGTTTGCTTCTATTTTTATAAAAATAATATCCAACTAGCGCCATTAAAAGTACACCACCAAGTATGTATAAATATATCAAATAATCTGACAAATTGGCTTCTTCTCGGATGATGTCTTTGATGGGATTTAGTGCAATGCTATCTTGATTCAATATGCTATTGGGAAGTGTAACTATCAATGTAGGACTCACTGTTGGCAAAACATCAACTTCCTTTTCGGCTAGCAGCTGTGGCGATGGAATCTCAAACGAACCCATATTGTAAATAGCCAATTTTATGGTATTGGTGATGATTTGTTTTCCATCTTCGTTGAGTATATTTAGCTTGGATACGTCTATGGACTGACTAATATCTGAATGTTTCCATGCTCCGAAATCTATGATGTCCACATCCGCATATTTGTCCAAAAAGACGGTATCTGATGCATAAATTTTATTATCAATAGCACGATAAGGAGCAAAATCAAGGCCTTTTATAATGACATCAGCGGGCACTATTAACTTAATTTGCACATCGACCACATCACCAATCTGTGTAGAATCTTGACCAATCTTGACAGAAAGCACTATTTGACAAAAAGCGACCTGAACATTGATCATCAATAATACGATCAATATATACTTATACAAAAAGTTCATTCTTATATTATGCTTCCCTATCATCGTTTTGATCTACGTTTGAAAAAAACTTGCATTGCTTTTATATAATCTTCTTCGGTAGAAATACTTATGGTGTCAGACTTTGCCAAAGCAAAATCCTTTTGGAAACGCTCTTTATTAGATTCAAAAAAAGATGCATATTGTGTACGAATATTTGCATCACTCGTATCTATCAATCTCTTTTGACCAGTCTCTGCATCTTCTACATGCAACAATCCTACATCAGGAAGCACTCTTTCTCTTTCATCAAAAATATGTACACCTACGATGTCATGTTTTTTGGCTGCAATGGTCAATGCTTGTTGGTAGCCGCTAGCCATAAAGTCGGATAATACAAAAACAATAGCTCTTTTTTTCTCAATATTATTTAAATAAATCAGCGCTTCTGATAGATTTGTACCACTTTTTTCTGGTGTCAGATTTAGCAATTCTCTGATGATACGCAGGATATTTTGTTTACCTTTTTTGGGTGGAAGATATTTTTCTATGCGGTCAGAAAACATGATAGCACCTACTTTATCATTATTGGTAATAGCAGAAAACGAAATAACAGCAGCCAATTCAGTCATCATATCACTTTTAAACCGAGATGAAACACCAAAAAACGATGATGCGGACACATCTATGAGCAACATAACAGTCAGTTCTCTTTCTTCTTCAAAAATCTTGACGTGTGGACCACCAGTACGTGCCGTGACATTCCAGTCGATATTGCGCACATCATCACCATACTGATAATCTCGCACTTCGCTAAATGACATACCTCGACCTTTGAAGGCAGAGTGATACTCGCCAGAGAATATCTGTTTTGTCAGACCTTTGGTCTTAATCTCTAGCTTACGCACTTTTTTTAGGAGTTCTGCTGTATCCATCATTTTGTAAAAAGTTCTTTTATTACACTTCTATTCTTGAGATTTACTGCTAGTTCCTGATATGGAATGATAATCTCTTTCTCACCATAAATTGTGCTAAAATCTGTTTTAAAACAAAATCCGTTATCTTTGAGTGTTACATGACTAAATTTCTGACCATCTACCCAAGTTTTGACATCTGGCTTCCACTTTACTTCCTTCTTTTTGGCAGGAAGTGCATGTTTGAAGTAATCTTTACTGTCAAAATCCTCATTAAAAAGTGTCTCAATTTCTATTTCCTTATTGCTTTTTAAGTCATAAATAAAGGGAATTTTTTCAGTCTTTGGAGTCTGTGAAGATTGCATATAAATCGTACCACTTATGACATCATCTATATATAAATCCACCTCTACCCAACCACTAAACAGCTGAGTCCACCTTTCGTAAGTACCAATATTTTTTGGGTTTGTAGCTTTGAGTTTACTGATCGTTTCATCAAGCCAATCTATGAGCTTTTCTTCTATCCATGGGTCAAATTTTTTGTGATTTAGAATGGGTCTTACACATTCTAATCTACTCAGATAGTCAGCATATTCGTATGTTTCGAAATCTAATCTTCTTTCACTTTTTAAGGTTGTGGACGTTTCATTTCCATTATTATCTCTAAATTTAATTTCTAATTTTGAGATATTAGACGTATCTATAATGGCTATTTTATCATTCAGTACAGTTTTGGCCATATTCAGATCTAAACATGTTGTAACTCCTTCCTTCCTACCTAAAATAATATCCACATTTTTTCGATCGTCTTGCCATACTTGACAAGTGTATAGTTCTTTTTCTCTATTTATGGCTAGTTTGACATTTTTATTATCAACCTTACCACTAAAACATTGATACCACTGACATCGATCTGTCGCTAGTCCTTTATAATCTATAAATGAATTTACAAAGCTCAACTTAAAAGGCAAACTTAGATTCTTTTTGGTATTCATCCACAGTCCATCAAAACTCTGACCATCGTACCTTCCATACAAAAAACCTGTAAGTCGACCTTCATTATTGAGCTCAACCAACTTCAGTTGGTGATCATTATCGTCCCCTTCAAAAGTAAAAGTGACACCACTATTTCGCATCGTGTAGAGACCTTTGCAACTATGGCCATCTGTACCTATGATCATATCCACGACGTGAAGGTCATCTATCGTCCCACTCAAATAATTAATCCAAAGGTCTCTCGTATTAGGTGGAAACATAGCAGCCACTTGAGACTTGGTATTCGTCTGTCCATTCACTTTGGCAAAACCACCAAAAGCAATTATGATCTCAAGAAATAATATGTAGAGAATATACTTCAATACAAGGACGAATTTATACGAAATTAAGGAACTGGAATGGTGTTAATGATGCGCGTGATGATATCTTCTTGGGTGATATTTTCTGCTTCTGCCTCATAACTCAAGCCTATACGATGTCTCATGACGTCTTTGCATACATTGCGTACATCATCAGGGATGACATATCCTCTACGATTCATGAATGCATGTGTCTTGGCTGCAAGTGCTAGATTGATACTTGCCCTAGGCGATCCACCATAACTCAATAATGGTTTGATTTCGTTGAGTTTATACTTTTCTGGTTCTCTCGTGGCAAATACGATATCGAGAATATAATCAGCTATTTTATCATCCATATAGACTTTTCGGACGGATTCTCTTGCTTTCAGGATGGTTGCAGGAGATACTACGGCATTGATCTTTTGGGTCACTTCGCCGAGAATATTTTTATGAACGATGGACTTTTCTTCTTCTCTACTTGGATAGCCAATATTGACTTTCAGCATGAATCGATCCACCTGCGCCTCAGGTAGTGGATAGGTACCTTCTTGCTCGATTGGATTCTGAGTGGCTAGGACTAGGAATGGTTCTTCGAGTTTGAAAGTCTCTTTTCCGATGGTCACTTGTTTTTCTTGCATCGCTTCTAGGAGTGCACTCTGTACCTTGGCAGGTGCTCTATTGATCTCGTCTGCAAGTATAAAATTGGCAAAAATCGGTCCTTTCCTTACGGTAAATTCGTTTTTGCCAGGATTGTAGATCATCGTCCCTATGATATCTGACGGCAACAAGTCTGGCGTGAACTGTATCCTATGAAAATCAGCGTCGATGGCAGATGCTAATGTTTTGATAGACAATGTTTTGGCTAGACCTGGCAATCCTTCTAGGAGTACGTGGCCTTGAGCGAGCAAACCTAATATCAGTCGGTCCAACATATGTTTTTGGCCCACGATGACTTTGGATGTCTCGGCATTTAGCACTTCCATAAAGGCGCTATCTATATAAATCTGCTGGTTTAATGCTTCTATATCAATAGATGTCTGCATAAAAATAATGATTTGTCAACTATGTAAAATAAAGAAAATGAACGCTAAAAATCTAAAGACTTTTTTCCTTCTGCGGGCAAATATCCGATTTTATCTCCAAAAAACGGTCAAAGTCCTACTTTTAGTTTCATCGATGGTATGATTACATCACAAGTTATTAGAACTTTAACATAATCTGCGTACAAAATTAAAAAGGTGACTTTTTATTTCCATCAAGTAGAAAGGGTTTTAACGAATTCTTAACGTGGTGATGGTTTGTATTTACAAAAGTGGAAAATCTACTATAATCCAAAAAAAACCAGCCTAAAAACAAAAACACTCAAAAATCCATTTTCAAAAACAATATAACTAATACCTGCATAAATCATAGATATTCTATATGATTTTATTCTAATGTTGAGTTCACTCTGAAAACACAAATCTTATGATAATCAACCGTTTTTCAGTATGACAACAAAGGTTATCATTTGATTATCTATGTATTACACATCACCATTTACCAATTATATTAGCTATGGGCTTCTAAAAGTAGGCTTCAGGCTAAAAAAATGAAAATTATTTTAACCAAAAGCATCACATTATTAAAATTTCCCGCATATTTGCTTTAGTTATTACAAAATTATTATAAAGCTACATGCTTAAATGACTTTAAGGTAACTGTGCGTAGAAAGGAAAAGTGAAGATATTTATTACGTCTCAAAATGAACAGCAAAGCTAGGTATATCGTCTTTTCTTAAATTTATTGTTTGAATAAAATTAAAAACTTAATAATATTTAGTCACTGATTATGACATTAAAATGCAAATAAAATGAAATATTTATTAACTCTATTATTTCTAATACTTATTAATCAAGTGTATGCTCAGAAATACCAACCATTGGTGGAAGAAGGAAAGTATTGGATTTATGGTCATTATGACTTTTCTAATTGTTTTCTAATGGGCCAACGGCTATATGAAATAAGATATTTTGATGGAGACACTATAATACTGGATAGACAGTATAAAAAACTTATTTCCGCAAATAGTCAAATTCTAAATTCCCAATATGCAATCTATGAGAAAAAAAACCTTTGTTATATGAGAGAGGATACTTTGCAACAAAAAGTATTTATGATAAATAATGATTATGATTTATTCCCATGTGTTGATAGTCTAGAAATATGTATATGGGATTTTAAATTGCAAGTTGGTGATACCACTACACAATGTGTCACTGATATGTTTCTGAGAGGTGGATTAGAAGGGCTGACAAATTGTATTATTGATTCTGTTTTAACAAACCAAAGTGGTAAAATATTGTACACCAAAGGAGTTATCCCAGGTACATGTGGTGATTTATTTGTTTCTCCAGTTTACTATTTAGAAGGACATGGCATGGATATCGGCCCAATGTATAGAAAATTTAATGTACTGTATGTCAATTACTGCGAGGGTACTTTAGCTGATTGCAATATCATCAGTAGTACAAAAGATGAAGCTAAAGATGCGATTGATATAAAAATCTATCCGAATCCTGCCACGGAATTTATAAGTTTTTATTTAGATCAAAATTCCATTCAAAAAGTCAATCAATACAATATTATAGATATAACTGGTCAAATAATAAAAGGAATGAGACCTATAACTTCAGATATAAATTATGTCATTCATACTCATGATTTTCCCTCAGGAATATACTTTATAC
>DAOLFJ010000141.1:0-11757 GCA_035326365.1 Saprospiraceae bacterium
TGAGACTAAGGTTAAGGTTGAGACTAAGGTTAAGGTTGAGACTAAGGTTAAGGTTAAGTACCGTTAGGTACGAAATATCGGTAGAAAAAAAATAAATTCCATGCGTTAAGTCCCGTAGGGACGAGATATTTGTTCAATATTCTTTTATCATAAAAACAGAAAATCTGCTATCATTAACGCTTGCCTTTCATAATAAGCTTAGTGTCCCCGTTAAGCTTGGGTTAGTTAAAGCGTCTCGCTTTATTACCACAAATCGTCAAAAATATCAAAATCATTCAATATTCACCCACAACTTTTTCAGACTGACTCCAACAAAAAGCGCTATTACAAATGCTATGGCAGCATTTGCCATCTGTCCATAAATAATGTATCCAGTTCCAAATAGAAGAGAATAAATACCTATACCCCCCAGAAACATCATGAGCACTTCTGTAGAAAGTTTACCTGTTTTAGTATGTTCTTGTGTGATAGATCCGTTTGCCATGCCTTGAGAAATTACAGGTTTCCATCCCATCCCATGTGGTCTGATAGTCTTATAGAATTGTATTAAGACTTTATCATCCGTAGGTTTTGTAACCAAAGCTGTTACCACCCATGCAATAGTTGTGAGTAAGACACCGATCACTAGTTTTTCGTGCGATGCTAGTTGTTCCTTTACGCCTATTTCCATAATTACTGCAATTAAAAAAGAGACAATCATAGCTACAATCTCACTCATTGCATTGATTCTCCACCAAAACCATCTTAAAATAAACAAAAGTCCTGTACCTGCACCTATTTGTAGGAGAATATTAAAAGCTTGGAGTGCATTTGTCAATAATAAAGCAAATATTGCAGCCAAAATCATCAATACTACTGTAGAAATCCTACCCACATTTACCAATTCTGTTTCTTTTGCAAATGGATTTACAAAACGTTGGTAGAAATCATTTACAATATAGCTGCTTCCCCAATTCAAATGTGTACTTATAGTCGACATCAATGCAGCTATTAATGCAGCTATCACGATACCTAGCAAACCAGCCGGAAGAAAAGAAAGCATCGCTGAAAAAGCTAAGTCATCCTTTACAAAATCAGGATTTATTCCAGGAAATGCAGTCTGAATGGAATCTAATGTTGGAAATACTATTAAAGATGCTAGCGCTATCAAAACACATGGCCAAGGACGTAAAGCATAGTGAGCCACATTAAAAAGTGGGGTTGCCGCAATAGCATTTTTTTCGTTTTTTGCTGATAACATTCTTTGTGCAATATATCCGCCACCACCTGGTTCTGCTCCGGGATACCACACACTCCACCATTGTACAGCTACAGGTATAATAAGCAAAGGTACCAGGACCTCCATATTATTTAAATCTGGTAGAAAATCTAATTTTGGTGTCACAGCAGGATGTGATAAAAGCTGTGTCAATCCACCTATTTCAGGCATATTTACAATATAAAAACTTGCCCATACCATACCTATCATAGCCAAGGCAAATTGAAAAAAATCTGTGTAAATCACTCCTTTAAAACCACCTAAGGAAGAATATATAACTGTGACAATAGAAACAATTAATACCGTAGTGACAGGTGATAATCCTAATAGTATTCCACTTATCTTAATACCTGCTAGCATGACCGTAGCCATGATCATGACATTAAAAAACACACCCAAATATATGGCACGGAACCCACGCAAAAAGCTAGCTTCCCACCCACTATATCTCATCTCATAAAACTCTAAATCTGTCGTGATGCCCGAGCGTCTCCACAATTTTGCATAGACATAAACTGTCAACATCCCAGTCAACAAAAAAGCCCACCATGCCCAGTTGCCAGCTACACCGCTGGTTCGGACGATGTCTGTGACAAGATTGGGTGTATCAGCAGAAAAAGTCGTCGCCACCATAGAAACGCCTAATAACCACCAAGGCATACTTCGACCACCTAGAAAAAACTCTGAACTAGTAGACCCAGATTTTCGAGATACCATAAGGCCTACAACCATAGTAATGATAAAAAAAAGCGCTATAACTACCCAATCCACAATGGCTAAATGCATGATAATTCGTTTTGATGGGTGAAAGTTAGATGATATTATTAATACAAAAAAATTTATCCATCATGTTTTGAATTTATAGCATAATTGATTGATATTTTTATAAGAAGATCGAACTTTGATGACTTAGCTTTCGTTACAACGATATGCATAATGAATTAGATAATTTTTACGTAATAAAAGAAGAACCCAATAAAAGTTGTTTGCTTGCCTTGCGTGCATTAATCGTCAGTATAGATCCCAAAATAAATGAAACTATCAAATATGGAATGCCTTGTTTTTGTTATGCTAAAAAACCACTGTGTTATTTATGGGTGGACAAAAAAACAAATGATCCTTACATCTTAATGGTAGAAGGCAAGAAGCTCTTACACCCAAATTTGAAAGAAGGTAATCGATCCAAAATGAAAATATTACAAGTTAATGCGAACGAAGACTTACCAGTTAATACCATAAAAGAAATATTACATGAAGCTTTAAAATTTTATAGTTAATAGAGAATTTTACTTTCTTTCTATAGGTCGTAAACACAATATTTAGTTAACTATCCTTAAAGCATATCTTATCGTTTATGGTGGAAATTCAAAACGTCGTGGGTAAGACATTGGCGCAAGTAAAGACTTTTTTGTCCCTTTTTTTCTTGTAACAATATATATAAATACGCTACCTTTGCGTTTCTTACGTTAAAGTGTAATTTAAAGATAATGAATATCATAAAAAGTGTGTCAGTTAAATTGGCATTATTTACAACCATAGTTTCTTTTTTTTCATGCTCCAATGATTTTGATCTTACCGAAGGCAAAGTAGATATACCTGTCGTTTACGGTGTGATTTCAGACAAAGATACAGCAACATATATAAGAGTTGAGAGAGCATTTTCAGATGAAGAAACATCCGCTTTTATATTAGCAAAAGATCCTGCTTTATTGTATTATGATGATATTGAAGTCTCAATTGTTCACGTTAAAACAGGTAAGAGTCATCCATTACAACGTGTAGATGGAAATCTCGAAGGCTACCAAAGAGTACCTGGAACATTTGCAGATGCACCGAACTACCTCTATAAGATAAAAAATAATGAGATCAATTATGTGGGGAAAGATGATTATAGACTTGTGATTAAAAAAAATGATAATACAATATTGACAGAAGCTACTACCACCGCTATTACACCATATAGTGCATCTAGCGTATCTACTCCTAATGCCAGTGCAAAACTGGCTTTTGCGTACAACACTGACTTTAGAATCAGGTGGTCAGGTGGTTCAGAAGGTGTCATCCATGATATCAAATTGTTATTCCACATCACTGAGGTAAAAAACAATCAATCTGTAGATACCACAATTACTTGGAATGTGGCAAGAAACCTCTCTAGATATGAGCATAGTTTTAAAGGTCAGACATTCTATGAGTTTATGAATGGAGCCTTTATTAAAGAAACCAATGTAGAGAGATTTTTCAATTCTGCTGAGTTAGTGATTATTACAGGAGGACAAGCGGTCAAAGACTACATATCAATAGGTCAAGCCAATCTTGGTATCACATCAAGCGGAGAAATTCCAATTTACACTAATTTAAGTAATGGTGGAGTTGGTTTGTTTTCAGCTAAGACTGAGTTTATCAGAACTGATATCGAACTTGCACCTGCTACTTTGGACTCACTTAGAAATGGTATCTTTACAAAAAGCTTAAATTTCAAATAAGTTAGTTTTAGTATTCATATTAAAACTTAGGGTACTGTAAAACAAGAATAACTGACGAACTGTCAGGGATTCTTGACTTTTTTACCGACTTCTTATCCATTTTGACAGACACTTTATCTCGATTTTGCTAAAATTTCATTTGGCATAAGGATTGACTATACATAAATGTAAATTAAAAAATCAATTACTTAAAATCAAATAAAAACACATAGCAATGGGTAAAATAATAGGTATAGACTTAGGAACCACAAACTCTTGTGTCGCAGTAATGGAAGGTAATGAACCTGTCGTTATAGCGAATGAAGAAGGCAAGAGAACCACGCCGTCCATCGTTGCATTTCTTGACAATGGTGAACGAAAAATAGGCGATCCAGCAAAAAGACAAGCCATCACCAATCCAACTAGAACCATAGCATCTATCAAAAGATTCATGGGTAATAGATTCAGTGAAGTAGGTAAAGAAGCTGGTAGAGTTGCTTACAAAACAGCAAAAGGAGACAATGACACCGTGAGAGTAGACATCGACGGTAGATTGTACACACCACAAGAAATTTCTGCCATGGTACTTCAGAAAATGAAGAAAACCGCTGAAGATTTCTTAGGGCAAGAAGTAACAGAAGCAGTCATTACAGTGCCTGCATATTTTAATGATTCACAAAGACAAGCTACCAAAGAAGCAGGAGAAATCGCTGGTCTAAAGGTACAAAGAATCATCAATGAGCCTACTGCAGCAGCTTTGGCTTATGGTTTGGACAAAAAACAACACGATTCAACTATCGCTGTATTTGACCTTGGTGGTGGTACATTTGATATTTCTATCCTAGAGTTGGGTGATGGTGTATTTGAAGTAAAATCCACAAATGGTGATACACATTTAGGTGGTGACGATTTCGATCAAGTGATTATTGATTGGTTAGCTGATGAATTTAAAGCTCAGGAGAATGTTGACCTTAGAAAAGACCCAATGTCTCTTCAAAGAATCAAAGACGCAGCAGAGAAAGCAAAAATAGAATTGTCATCTTCAGCTGAAACGGAAATCAATTTGCCTTATGTAACGGCAGTAGACGGTGTTCCAAAACACTTAGTCATGAAACTGAGTCGTTCTAAATTTGAGCAATTGGCTGATACACTAATCAAAAGAACACTTAAGCCTTGCGAAGATGCATTAAAAGATGCAGGATTGGCAAAAAGTAAAATAGATGAGATCATCCTTGTAGGAGGATCTACTAGAATACCAGCTATCCAACAAGCAGTAGAAGACTTCTTCGGCAAAAAACCAAACAGAAGTGTTAACCCTGATGAAGTAGTAGCACTAGGTGCTGCTATCCAAGGTGGTGTATTGAGTGGAGATGTAAAAGACGTGTTATTACTTGATGTGACGCCATTATCATTAGGTATTGAGACAATGGGAAATGTATTCGATGTTGTTATCGAGTCTAACAGTACTATTCCTACCAAAAAGACCAAAACATATTCTACAGCAGCTGATAATCAACCAAGTGTAGAAATTCATATCCTACAAGGTGAGCGACCAATGGCTCGTGACAATAGAAGTGTAGGAAGATTTATCCTTGATGGAATACCACCATCACCAAGAGGTGTACCACAAATCGAAGTAACATTTGATATGGATGCAAACGGTATCCTAAAAGTTGCTGCAAAAGACAAAGGTACTGGTAAGGAACAAAATATCAGAATAGAAGCGTCTACAGGTCTTTCGCAAGAAGAAATTGCTAAAATGAAAGCAGAAGCAGCAGCAAATGCTGACTCTGACAAAATAGCAAAGGAGAAAGCTGAAAAACTTAATACCGCTGATGGATTGATATTCCAAACAGAAAAGCAAATGAGTGAACTAGGCGACAAAATACCTGCTGACAAAAAAGCAAGTATTGAATCAGCACTTGCAGCGCTTAAAGATGCACACAAAATGCAAGATATCGCTGCCATTGACAAAGCGATGGAAACCATGAATACAGCTTGGCAGGCAGCATCACAGGATATCTACCAAGCTAGTCAAAACGGTGGCGCAGAAGGTGGCGCTCAAGATTTCGGTGCAGGTACGCCGAATGATGGGAATAATACCACACAAGATGTGACAGATGTAGAATTTGAAGAAGTAGGCGAAGACAAAAAGTAGTTTAGCAATATAATCAAATAGATAGTCCATAAGCCAGGATAGTAGCAATATTATTCTGGCTTTTTTTATGGTACTCCAAAAATGGTATAACTTTTCGTGCTGAATATGTGTTAGTTGAATGAAGTAGAAATATTTTGACAGCCGTTACTATATTTCCTTCAAAGTCACTTCAACACTAAAATGTATTCTTTTGGGTGCAGTTGTAAAATACTTATATTATAATTGGTTCAAAGTTAGCTTTGGTGTATTTATATTATTGATAATGCCTTACATGATGAGGGCAACAAATCAAAATCATCCATTACTTGGTTCACAAAATGAAATAGTTCTACCTTTTGATTACCACCAAGGTTTTATTATTGTAGATATCATTTTTCATAAAAAAATACCGCTAAAATTCATCCTTGATACAGGTGCTGAAAACACAGTTTTACTAAAAAAGCAGTATGCCGAAATACTAAAAATACCATATTCAAAACGAATTAAACTTTTAGGCTCAGACATGAATAGGGATGTTTTTGCCCGAGTCTGCAACAGTATTTATTTACAATTGGTTAATACCCAAACAATAAAGAGCAATATCATAGTATTAGAAGAAGATATGGTTTTCCTTGAAGAATTTATTGGCAAACCCATTGATGGTATTTTAGGTGCAGAATTTTTTAGAGGATTGATTCTAAAAATAAACTACAAAAGAATGGAGATAACCGTCTCTGACCCAAACACATATAATTACAAAAAACTGAATAAACACCAATCTTTTGACATAGAAATCATAAATTCTAAACCCTATCTTAATTGTAAAACTTCAGTTCTCCCTGGTAAAGAAACCGTTTCAAAATTATTATTAGATACAGGTGCCAGTCTCACTACCATGTTTCACAATAATACAGATAGTATGCTCATGCTGCCCAAACAAATTATTAAAGGCAATCTAGGAAAAGGCTTGGGTGGAGAGATCAATGGTTTTGTAGGCAAAGTGCACAAACTAAATTTAGGTACATTTGAATTTAATAATTTGGTTAGTAGCTTTCAAGACTTAGAAGATATTGTTCTAAAAGCTGACAAAGTAATACGTAACGGTCTGATAGGCAATCATTTATTAGAACGATTTGATGTAGTCTTAGATTTGCATCATTCTAAACTATATCTTAAAGCCCATAAAAATTATAACAAAGACTTCGAATATGACAAAAGTGGGATCACGCTTTATGCATTTGGCGAACATCTCAATGAATATTACATCAGACATATTGTAGAAGGTTCTCCTGCTGATGTTGCAGGTTTACAGCCGGGTGACATTATCAAAAAAGTAGGTTTCTGGTCCTACAGATGGTTGAATATAAACAAAATAAATAAAAAACTAGCTGGAAAAGTAGGTAAAGAGATAACATTTAAAGTACTGAGAAATGGTCAAAAGCTATCAAAAACAATAATTCTGAGAGACCTTTTGGATGACAAAAGAATAGAGAATTGAAAAAAAATCACTTAATTTGTACTTTTAATGTCAGAACCAAATAATGGACATACAACATAGGAGGCAACAACAAGCTAAAACCATAAGGAGATTCAGAAAAGTGCATAGAGTAAGTGGTATTTTTTTGTTTGTCTTTCTATTTTTAGTAGGGCTTTCAGGCATACTCTTGGGTTGGAAAAAAAATAGTGGTGGAATAATTCTCTCTAAAACTGAAATGGGCATATCCATCAACCCTAAAGATTGGTTGACATTAGATAGCCTATATAGAAAAGCATCTCTTTACATGCAAGATTCCATGGCTGAAAAACTTGATCCCACTATAGATCGATTAGATATTCGACCAGAAAAAGGTATAGTAAAATTTACTTTTAAAGAACATTATTACGGTCTACAAATAGATGCTACTTCAGGAAATGTATTGAAAGTAGAACGGAGAAATGCTGATATTATTGAACAAATACATGATGGGTCAATTGTTGATCGATATTTAGGAATAAAAAATGGGTGGTTTAAATTAATTTATACTACGGTTATGGGACTAGGTTTAATAACCTTTACGGTCACAGGATTTTGGCTTTGGTACGGTCCGAAAAGAATGAAAACTAACTAATAGTATTTTACATTTTTAAAGACATAAAATTTTAAAAAAAATGATCGCTTTTTTATTATTGATTTTAGGTTTGGGTATGGTTGTATATGGCGCAAATTTTATGGTGGATGGCGCCTCAGCACTTGCCAAAAGATATAATATTCCTAATATAGTAATAGGACTTACAATTGTGGCTTTTGGGACTTCAGCACCTGAACTTGCCATTAGTGCATACTCTGCCGCTACAGGAAATTCAGAAATTGCTTTGGGTAACGTTATAGGATCTAATATTGCTAATATCCTTCTAATATTAGGTGTCACTGCGATGATATACCCGCTTACAATATTAAGGAATACAGTTCAAAAAGAGATTCCGCTTAGTCTTTTGGCTGCAATAATTATTTATTTTTTAATTAATGATATACAATATGCAGGTAGTGGCGAAAATATTATTTCTTTTTCAGACGGTATTATACTGTTATCTTTTATGGCAATTTTTATGTATTATATGGTACACTTAGCAAAAACGAGTGGCGACAATGAAGACATAACAATTCCAAACTGGAGTAAATATAAGTCTTTGCTTTATGTGTTAGGTGGTTTAATCCTATTGATAGTCGGTGGTAAGATTTTTGTAGATAGTGCCGTAGAACTTGCATTAAAAGCAGGAATGAGCAAAGCCGTAGTCGGACTGACGATAGTGGCAGTAGGCACATCACTGCCCGAGTTAGCTACGAGTATTGTCGCGGCTTTAAAGAAAAATTCAGATATTGCAGTAGGTAACATTGTAGGTAGCAATATTTTCAATGCATTCTTAATTTTGGGTGCAAGCTCAGTCATATCTCCATTACCCAAAGGAGGAATAACAGACATAGACCTTTATGTATGTATTGGTGCTAGTGTACTTTTATTATTTTCAAGTCACTTTATGGGTAGATTTAAGATCGTAAAGACGGAAGGTATTATCTTTATACTTTGTTATATTCTGTATATTGGATATCAAGTAAGCCAAGTAACTAGTTAAAGTTAACTCTTTGCTATTAGGTCAAAAGTATGTAAGATTCTTTGTCATTAAACGAACTTAAGACTAATCGGTTAAGAAAATAAGTATTAAAGGTCATTGATAATACGCTGCATCTCTTCATTCAGCTTCGCATAATTGGTTTCTGACATGGGAGCAAGTGGGAGACGCACTTCATTCGTACAATATCCTAATATCTCCATAGCAGATTTAATACCTACCGGGTTACCTTCTATGTATAGCCATTTGTGAAGATCGTATGTCTTAAAATTTAAGGTACGAGCAGCGTAATAATCCTGATCTAGAGCAAAATTAATCATCTGACTAAATGCCTTCGGGAATGCATTTGCCATTACAGAAATGACTCCATCTCCTCCTGCTGCTGTCATAGGAAGCGCGACTTCATCATCACCTGATGTCACAATAAAGTGCTCAGGTTTGTTTTTTATAATCCGCGTGGTCTGGATAAGATCTCCAGAAGCTTCTTTAATACCAATGATATTTCGGCTGTATTCCGCTAGTCTCACAGTTGTTTCCCATTCCATATTTGACCTTGTCCTTCCTGGTACATTGTACAACAAAACAGGAACTGGACAAACATCTGACACCTCTGCATAATGTCTAAAAATACCTTCTTGTGATGGTTTGACGTATGCAGGGCTAGAAGATAAAATTGCGGCTATATTACTAAAATCATATTCTTTTATTTTTCTACATAATTCTTTAGTATCATTCCATCCAAAATTACCTGCGACAAGTGGTACTCTATTATTTATTTTTTGGATACAATAGTCCAATACTTCTCTGGCCTCTGTTTCATTTAGTGTTGCTGTCTCACCCGTAGAACCTAACGCAACTATATAATTTACACCGCCATTTATGACATAATCTATTATATTGCCCAATGCAGGAAAATCGATTTCATTGTTTCTAAAAGGTGTGATAATAGCTACACCTGTCCCTATAAATCTTTGGTCCTTCATCTGTTAATTCTATTTAGTATTTTTATAAATGATAAATTTATTGATCAATAATCGTTTTATTATCAAGGTATTATTTAATTGCAATTTTCTCAATACTAACTATTATCTTTTCTATCAAGCTCTGCAACCCATTAGAATCTTTGCTATCAACGATAAATGTGAAGTATTGTTCGGACCTATCTATATTGGGCCCAATAATAAATGTTGCATTGGATTGAGCTATAATAAACTCGAAGTGCGGTCGCATTTTTTCGCATAAAACAATCAAGATGTCAAAATTAGACTGAATAAACTCTTCTACTTTTTCACCGAATGGCACACCATACCATTTTATATCTTTCTGATTGTAGGCGCTATAATCGACATTGTCTAATGGTAATTTATTTTGAATAAATGCAATTGATTTAATTTGTTTATTACCACTTGGGTTTAATTGTTTTTTGAATTTATGCACTATTTTTCGATCATCTTCTGATGTACCATCAAAAATAATTCCTATTGCGGCAGCTGCATTAACACCATTCTTTACAACTTTTTTTGCAACATGCTTTGATCCAAGATCTTTATTAAAAAACCATCGCTTTATCCTCTCAATCATTCGACATCTTTAGCTCCATTATTTAATTTCCACAATGTCATATCTTCCCATTTTACTATATTTCTCAATACGTTGCATGATTCTTTCTTCAGGATCCATGTTAATAAGCCCAGCAAGTTCAGCTTTGATATGAGACTTAAGTGTTTTCGCCATTTTTTCTGGATCAGTATGGGCTCCACCAAGCGGTTCTTTTACTATATCATCTATCAGACCAAACTCAAGCATATGTTCTGGAGTGAGCTTTAACGCTTCTGCAGCTTCTTCTTTATGATCCCAACTACGCCACAAAATAGAAGAACAAGACTCAGGAGAAATAACGGTATACCAAGTATTCTCTAGCATAAAAACCTTATCTCCCAATCCAATACCCAAAGCACCACCTGATGCACCTTCTCCAATAACGTAGCAGAGACTCGGAACTCTCAGCTGTGCCATTTCAAATAAATTACGTGCAATGGCTTCTGCTTGACCACGCTCTTCTGCTTCAAGCCCTGGAAATGCACCCGGTGTATCGATAAGACAAATAACAGGCAAGTTGAATCGTTCGGCTAACTTCATCAGTCGGAGTGCCTTTCTATATCCGTCAGGATTTGCCATTCCGAAATTACGATATTGTCTCATCTTTGTGTTTACACCTTTTTGGTGACCAATGATGACAACACTTTGATTATCTATTTTGGCAAGACCACCCACGATAGCCTTATCATCTTTGCAATACCTGTCTCCATGGAGTTCTGTAAACTTTTTGGTGATTTGCTCGATATAATATAGTGTATAAGGTCTTTCAGGGTGTCTAGAGAGCTGCACCCTTTGCCAGCCTGTGATATTAGAATAAATTTCCTTTTTAGTAGTTTGTATTTTTTTTTCAAGTTCTTTAATGTTTTCAGTTACGTCGATTACACCTTCTTCGCCGACTTGACGAATTTTCTCAAGTTGTTCGTAAAGGTTTTCTAAGGGTTTTTCGAAATCAAGAAATACCATACTGAGTTTGATTTAAATTAAAAAACTTACTGTGAGGGACAAAATTAACCATACTAGTTGATAAGAAGCAAAAAATGGAAGAAATAAAAAAAAATAAAAAAAATAAGCAAAAGCATTTTGATAATTAAAAAGTATCAATATCTTTGCGTCGCTTTAGAAGAAAAGCATACTGTTGGATCGGTAGTTCAGTTGGTTAGAATGCCGCCCTGTCACGGCGGAGGTCGCGG
>DAOLFJ010000513.1:0-2318 GCA_035326365.1 Saprospiraceae bacterium
TTCTTCGTAATAATTGTCCATGACGAGGCTATTATCTTGTTGGAAAGCCTGATATAAAACAAAAACTAGTGTAGATACAAAGATGATAAAAAATATTGTCAAACCTGTGCCCCAATTGAATTTCATGTATATGTATTATTTGTTTATTTGTAAAATTTGTTAAGATGATTTTACCCTTACCCTATTGTATAGGTCCAAAAAACGTGGTTTTGACTGTTGTGATCAATTTGTCATCGGCATACACACCTATTTTGATGTTGTTTTTACCGTTTTTAAGGCCAGCTTTAGGTACATTTATAAATACAGCGCCTTCCGCTTTTTCATTCCCATCTACTTCAGGTTGTTTTTCACCTACTATCTTTATACTCCCTTGCATGTCTATCAATCGGAATTCGACTTTATAGCTATCTGTGGTATTATTGAGTATCTGATAATTATATAAATTACTAATGCTACCATCAGGTTGGTCTTGGTAGAGCATACCAGGGGTACGTAGTAATAATACGTCTAGGTCAGACCGCATACTGAATAAGAAAACTTCTACTGCTATCAATAAGAATAACACCACTGAATAAGCAACAGTTCTAGCGTTTACGAGTTTATGCTCTCCTTTTTCTATACCTTCTATGCTATCGAGTCTGATAAGTCCTTTGGGTCTTTCTATTTTTACCATGACTTCGTCACACGCATCCATACATGCGGTACAATTGACACATTCTAATTGTGTGCCATTTCTGATATCGATACCTGTGGGACATACTTGTACACAAAGTTTACAATCTATGCAGTCGCCTAGTTTATTTTGGAATGACGCTATAAAATCTTCTTGGACAGCGACAGATTCATGTTTATCTTCGTCATGACATCCTCCGAGCCCTGCTTTACAACCTGCACAAGCGTTTTTGCAAGGTTCTTTTTCAGCGGGTGGCGTAGGTTTGTTTTTTTGTATCTTTCCTCTAGGCTCGCCCCTTACAAAATCGTACGCTACTACAAGCGATTTATTGTCGAGCATGACTCCTTGCAGTCTTCCGTAAGGACATATCGTAGTGCAGACTTGTTCTCTAAGTTTTGAAAAAACAAAATAAAATACAAACGAAAATATAATCATGGCTACAAAACCGCTAAGGTGTTCGCTAATTGGTTCTGTAGCTATTTTGATGACTTCATCTACTCCAATAATGTAAGCTAGAAAAGTATTTGCGATCAGGACGGCTATGGCAAAAAAGATGACCTGTTTTGATATTTTTTTGATCATTTTGTCCGTGGTCCATGGAGATGCATCTAGTCTTTTTTGTGCATTAAAGTCGCCTTCTATCCAGTATTCGATCTTTCTAAATATCATCTCCATAAATATGGTTTGCGGACATATCCATCCACAAAACAATCTTCCAAAGACCACTGTAAATAGTATGATAAATACCAAAAATATCAACATACCTATGGCAAAGAGATAAAAATCTTGAGGGCCAAAATTCATTCCGAAAAGGATAAATTTCCGCTCTAGTATATTGATAAGCACAAATGGCTGACCATTGACTTTGATAAGTGGCAAGCCGAATAATATAATGAGATAAAACCAAGTAAGATAAGTACGATAATCGTAAAATCTTCCTGATGGTTTTTTGGGATATATCCAGACCCTTTTACCATCCTTGTCTACGGTGGCAATATTATCTCTAAATTGCTCTGCATTTTGGGTATCGGCTGACTTGGCCATAATTGTTTGATTTATTGATTGATGGTCACTATCGATTATTAAACTAATAACTTTCAAGTGAAAAAAAAGAGAAGTAGTGAGACAAGTTGTCAGACTACTCCTCCAAACAAAAATTATTTAACAGCGGTGGTCGCTGTGGTATCTGTACTGCTGATATTTGCACCTACAGCAGTAGTATCCACAGCGGCACCTTCACCTTCTCCTTCGTAAAGTGTACCTTGAGCTTCTTTTTGATTAGGTGGATTGGTACCTTGGAAAGCCAGGATATAACTTGCTACTTTTTGCATTGCAGCAGGTCTTAATTGAGACTTCCATGATATCATACCTTTCTCAGGTACTCCGTATTTGATGGTAGAAAAAATATTATTAACACTACCACCATGTATCCAATACTTATCTGTAAAATTGGGTCCTACGAGTCCTTCACCTTTCTCCCCATGACATACTTGACAGTTTGCGGTATAAATTTCTTTACCTTCTGCAAGGGCTGCTTCGTCCAAAAGTACGGTGACCGTCTTTTCATCTATGGCATCAGCTTGCAAAGACAAGTATTTTGCTTTTTCTGCTTCACCGAGTTCGATCGCAGCAATGTATTCTTGCT
>DAOLFJ010000514.1:0-2311 GCA_035326365.1 Saprospiraceae bacterium
GACAGTATGTATTGCCAGGCGTCTATGTATATCTTATCCAATATGTAGATGCAGCTGACAAAGCGGTGGTAGTAGGTGGAGATGTGACGGTGGTGAGGTGATGTTTTGATTATCATTTAAATTGGATTTGCAAAGTAATTATCATCTTTAAAATATATTTCTCGCTAAAGGCAACGTTGTTGCATCTTGGTTCGTTGTATTTATATAACTTCGATGAAATGCAAATTCGATGGACAAATATTTGGTTGGGTTTGGCAGTTGCTTTGCTGCTCTCAGCTTGTGAAAAAGACCACATTGTTAAGGATGGCATGAAGCCTATATATTATTCTTTTGATGATTTCTCGGAATTAAGAAGTGGAGCCCCTTTACCTTATGGTGAATTAGGTAAAATAGTAACATCAGCAAACTACATTTTTATCAATGAAGTAGGGAAAGGAATCCACGTCATAGATAATACGGACCCAAATAATCCCGTCCAACTTCATTTTTGGCATATCATAGGGAATACCGAGTTTACTATTTTACAAAACTTCCTGTATGCAGATAATGGCAAACATCTACTAGTCATTGATATTTCTGATTTTGCCAACATATCCTTGAAAGAAGTCATAATGAATCAATACCAACCCGAACTATTAGAACTTTACCCTGAAAATTATAGTGGTTATTTTGAATGTTATAATAGTTCAATAGGAATCTTAAAAGGATGGGAAAAGAGTGAATTAATAAATCCTTATTGTAAAACAAATAATTAGACAAGTCATGAAAAGCACGATTTATTTTTTACTGATATCTTTGTTTTTATTGAGCGGTTGTTCAAAAGATGATTTGGCATCAAATGGCGAAAGTTCGACAAATTCTGGTTCTTATGCTACCATGCTAACCATTTCCAATTTCCTATACTTAGTCAATAAAACCCAAATTACAACATTTAATGTAACCAATCCAGGTCAACCTGTAGAAGTAAACAAACAAGAAGTGGGATTTGACATTGAGTCACTTTACCATCATCAGGGTTTGCTATTGATAGGTTCTGCCAATAATATGTATATCTACAGAATTGGAACGGACGGTATTCCTTCACGTGAAAGTACAACACAATACAATGAGACTTTCGGAGCAGATGCATGTACGAGTGACCCCATAGTCGTAAAGGATAACATTGCATATGTCACCTTATCTTCGACCGTAGAAGTTTGTAGAGGCTTTCAGTTGATCAATGAATTAAGGGTATATGATATTCAAGATTTTAATTCACCCAAATTATTAACTACTGTAAATATGTCTTCTCCCAAAGGGCTTGGTTTAGGCAAAAATCATCTTTTTGTTTGCGACCAAACGGATGGACTAGTAGTTTTTAATCTAGATAATCCATTACAACCAGTCAAAGTAAAAACATTTGATGGTTACGAAGGATTTGACTTGATCGTCAATGATAATGTCTTAGTTGTAGTGGCTAAAGATCAGCTCTTGCAATATGATATTAGTGATGAATCCGATATCAAGTACCTAAGCAAAATAGATTTATAATTCATCTAATACTGAAAATTAAGAGAGAAATATGAAATGGAAAATTCTTCTGATGACACTGATAATTAGCGTTCAAATAGCTACCGCTGAAAGGGATAGTACAAAAGTCAGGTATTCATTAGGAGTGACACCTTCAGCTGTTTTTAATTTTATGCCTGCTGTACAGTTAAGACATAACCTTATATTGACTAAGGCGCTCTCCATTGGATTGGAAACAGGATACATTTTATCTCATGTTCACGATAACAAAAGATTTACAAAAGGATATAGGCTTAGACCTCAATTAAATTTAAAAGTTATTAATAAAAAAGAATATAGTTTATCCCTCTATTCTTTTTATAATTACAGGTATTACGAATCAACTTTAACAAGAAATGAACCTAGAGCAAGTGGCGCTTTTGTCCAAAAAATAATAGGTGATAAGAAAACGATTTTAAATGGATTTGGGTTCGGGGTAGATTATGGTTATAACAATTTGGATGGTTTTTTGAAAAAGGTTAATTTTGGGTTTGGATTTGGAATTGGTTCAATAGATAATAAATATTCTGATCCTTTGCTAGCACCAACATTTATTTTTTTTAGTTTTGATCAAGAGGGCGTAACAAAATTTCCAATTTTAATTCTACATTTTAATGTGCATTTATTTTGATGTTTATTACTTAAATGCTAATAGTATGTTTAAAAATTTTCTAAGTTGCTACTCAATAGGTTATGGTTCTGACAATTAAAGAATTAAAGAGTTTAGTGAACTAAACGATGAGATTATTTTGAAGTCAGGTTT
>DAOLFJ010000142.1:0-11600 GCA_035326365.1 Saprospiraceae bacterium
CATCTCGTGACTTCCTGTCGCAGTAAACACACTTCCTCGTCCAGCATTAAATAGTGGGGAATCTTCTAATATTGTGACGGCAGCAGATACGGCATCCAGAGAATTACCTTTATTTTCTAAGACCAAATATCCTGCATCAAGTGCTTCTTGGAGAACACTTTTATAGGCAGATTCTTTTTCAGCTGTCATTTGTCCCCTTAATAAAGTGCCTGCGCCACCATGGATAGCAATAGAAAATGGATGCATATATTAAATTTAAAAATATTAAACAATGGAATTTTAAACACCAAAAACAACTTCTCCACTCAGCTCTTGTTCTTTTAGCTTTGTGACTAGATCCAATGCATCAGGTATAACATCACTACAAACAATGATCAATGATCCTTTTGTTGCATTTTTTACAGCATGAAGTATGGCTTCCTTTTCGGAAGGTATGATAGTGGTTTTTTTATCAGGATGTGCTGATTTTATACCATTATTAATCATTTCGATCAATTCTTGTTCAGTTTTACCACGCAAATTTTTGTCTTGTCTGATAATGATCTCATCACACATGTCTGCAATGATTTTACCCATTTCATTATTATCTTCTACTCTTCTATCGCCTATACCTGCTATGATTCCTACTTTATTTGTGGCTTCTATATTGTCGGTAAACTTCTGCAAAGCCTTCATTCCAGCAGGATTATGTGCAAAATCTAATAAAATTTGGAAGTTTTGAAACTGAAACATGTTTAATCTACCAGGCGTTTGAGATGGCGAAGGGATAAAAGTTTCTAAAGCAGCTTTCATGTCTTCTATGCTGATACCCTGAACATCGGCAGCTATAATCGCAGGTAAGATGTTTTGGATCATAAAGGTCGCTTTCCCACCATATGTGAGTGGGATCAGATCAGCTTTCATGACGCGCATTTTCCATTCTCCACGACAAAGTGTGACATAACCATTTTCGAATACAGCGGTGATTCCTCCTTTTCTTTGCAGTGCCTTTATCCTTGGATTGTTTTCATCCATAGAGAATAAAGCTAAATGTGAACTAATATTTCTGCGCATATCGTAGACAAGATCGTCATCTGCATTTAAGATGGCATATCCTGATGGTAAAACCGTTTCTGGGATTACGCCTTTCACTTTTGCAAGTTGGTCGAGTGTATGAATACCTTTTAATCCTAAATGATCAGCAGCTACGTTTGTTACAATACCTACATCACAATGTGCAAAAGCAAGTCCAGATCTCAAAAGCCCCCCACGCGCACATTCCAAAACAGCAAAATTAACTGTTGGGTCTTTTAAAACAAATTCTGAACTAGCAGGACCTGTACAATCGCCTTTCATCAACATCCTGTTTTGAATATAAACGCCATCACTAGTCGTATATCCTACTCTATAACCATGCATTTTGGCCATATGGGCGATTAGACGACTTGTAGTAGTCTTTCCATTAGTACCGGTGATAGCTATGATAGGAATACGGCCTGTATCTCCTTGTTTTGGAAATAATTTATCGACTACAGGTGCTGCTACATTCCTAGGTAAACCTTTTGTTGGGGCTAAGTGCATCCTAAAACCAGGTCCAGCGTTTACTTCCAATACGGCACCACCTGTGTCAGAAAGTGGTTGACTAATATCGCTCGTCATGATGTCAATACCGCAAATATCTAAGTCTATAATTTTCGATATTCTTTCAGCCATAGATACATTTGCTGGATGGACGATATCAGTAACATCTTCGGCAGTGCCACCTGTGCTTAGATTAGCAGTATCCTTTAAGATAAGTCTCATACCTGAAGGAATTACTGAATCTTCTGTAAATCCTTTGGCAGCGATGATGGTTTTTGTCAATTCATTTAAAGTGATCATGGTCAATACATTTTCATGCCCATAACCTCTTCTTGGGTCTGAATTGACTTCATCTATGAGTTCTTTAACTGTTGAGCGACCATCACCGATAACGTGGGCAGGTGTTCTTTTGGCAGCTGCGACAAGTCTGTGATTTATAACCAGGAGCCTATAATCCTCACCCGTGATATATTTTTCAACGATTACTTTTTGAGATACTTGTTTCGCTGCATGAAATGCAACTACGGCATCTTCGTAGGTATTTATATTTACCGTAATGCCACGACCATGATTCCCATCGATTGGTTTGATGACTAATGGGAATTTTACGTATCTACATGCTGCTTCTAGACTGCTTTCACGACTGATGATTTCGCCTTTTGGCACTTCTACTTCTGCTTGTTGGAGCAAGAATTTAGTATCTTCTTTGTCACATGCGATTTCCACACCGATACTACTCGTTTCACTAGTCACAGTAGCTTGTATTCTTTTTTGGTTGGCACCATAACCTAATTGGCAAAGAGAATATTTATTTAATCTTATCCAGGGTATACCACGGCTTGCTGCTTCTTCGACGATCGAGCCAGTACTTGGACCTAATCGACCACTTTCTCTTAATTCACGCATTTGCTGAATGTCAGGCTCTAAGTCATAGGCTTCATCTGCGATAAGTGCTTCACAGATTTTGACAGCTGCTTCAGCGGCATACCTGCCTACATTCTCTTCGATGTAAGAAAAAACGACATTATATACACCTTCCTCCCCATAATCCCTTGTGCGTCCGAATCCTGTATCCATCCCTGCAAGTGTTTGGATCTCTAAAGCTATATGTTCTATTACGTGGCCCATCCAAGTGCCTTCGTCTACACGCATAAAAAAACCACCATCACAACCTTCAGAGCATCTATGAGAGTACATGGTAGGAAACATAGCTTTCAGACGATCACCAAATCCAGGAATTAGATTTGATGGCTTGGTTTCCATATCTTCTAAATCTAAAACCATAACTATAAGTTTGTGTCTTCTGATTGACCAATAATTTGGTCCGCGCATGGCATTAATTTCTCTTATTTTCATGGATTGTTTTGTTTTTGATGATCAAATATTTGGAATGGTGAAAGTACAATACTTTTACAATTTGTTAACAAATTTCAAATATTTATTTTTTTGATTTCCAACAATAAGTATATCTATACCACAAAATGAGGGAGAAAAAAATATTTTATAAATAATCTTCCGTTAATAATTTTTTAATTTTATACTTTTGACCCATCAAAATCAAGTATGTATTATGGAAAATAATTTTGTTTTCTCAGAGAGTCCTGAACCACATATCCAAAGAACTAAAGAAATTATTAAAAAGTATCCACAAATCAAGGAATTGATGGGTAGGAATCCTTACACTTTTTTATACATTGCCGGTATCGTTTCGACCCAAATTGCCTTATCTATTTTATTAAGTGACCAAAGTTGGTGGTTGGTATTGCTTTGTGCTTATGCAATTGGAGCTTTTGCAAATCATGCTTTATTTACATTGATACATGAGTGTTCGCACAATATGGTATTTAAAAGCAGGGTAGCAAATATTTGGGCAGGTATTCTTTGTGACTTACCTAATGCGGTACCTAGTTCAGTTCAATTTAGAAAATATCACCTAAAGCACCATGCATTTCAAGGGCATTATGACATAGACGCAGACATACCAAGTGTATGGGAAGCTAAATTAATAGGTAATTCATTTTTAGGAAAAGCAATTTGGTTATTGTTTTACCCAATATTTCAAGTGACTAGACCACCAAGATTAAGAGAAATCCAATTTTCAAGTGTTTGGGTTTGGGTAGACCTTGTAGTAGTAATTGGGTTTGATCTATTATTAATTTACTTTTTCGGTTTAATGCCAATTTTGTATTTAGTTGCATCATTTTTCTTTTCGGTAGGACTACATCCTTTGGGTGGAAGGTGGATACAAGAACATTATCTGACTGATTCTCCACAAGAGACATACAGCTATTATGGACCTTTGAATAAACTTGCATTTAATGTAGGATACCATAATGAGCACCATGATTTTTCTTATATTCCGTGGAATAAGCTTCCTGAGATTAAAAGAATAGCACCAGAATATTATGAAACATTGACATATCACACTTCTTGGTCATCATTGGTTTGGAAATTTTTATCAGACCCAGAGATTTCTTTGTTTTCAAGGGTAATTAGAGAAAATAAAGGAAATGTCAAGGTGACTTCTTCTGCTGAGCAAGATTACCATGACCAAATAAGAATCAAAGAAGCAGTTTAATCATTAGATAGCGATTTAGTTTTTTACAATTTGTGATATTTTTTTAGGGATTGTCGTAACACTTATTTGTAAATTTACGTTAAAGTTTGAGTAAGTATCAAATTAGTTTGATACTTTACTTAATTTTACGCTGTTTAATATAATAATGAACGATATGAAGTATTATTTTCAAGTTGTATTTATTTTGGCAATAAGTTTCTTAATGTCAAATGACGCTAATGCACAATTAAGGAAAAAAACAACGTCTTCGAAAAAGGAAGCAAGAATTAAAGAAAAGGAAGATAAACCAAGTTTGATGGAGAAAATTAATCCTGAAATCAGATTTGGAAACCTTGGCTTCTTTAATGGTTTATCCATATCTACTAAAATGAATGTAGGGTATAAAATTAGTGAACGATTTACAGCAGGAGTTGGTGGAAAGTTGTTTTATGATCAATTTTCAGCAATAGGCCCAGACCCATCTATCACGAGTTATGGAGGATTAGTTCATGCTCGAGGTAAAATTACAAATGAGATATATATCCAAGCTGAGTATGCATTTATGGATTATGAACGATTTGTAGAAGATAACCGCGGGAATTTATTTATACAAGAAGCTAAATCAAATACGCCATTAATTGGATTAGGTTACATGAGTGGCGCTGGTAAATGGAGATTTGGAGTTGAATTGTTATATATTGTTAATGATCAAGCTAGGGAATTTCAAGGAGCGGTAGTTGAATATTGGTTTGGTGCTAGCTATAATTTTTAGGTTTTGTCTTGAAATAAATATTTAACTTTTGCATGGTAAAAATCGGTAAAACAGATTTGGGTGACTTCCCTTTACTTCTTGCCCCAATGGAAGACGTAAGCGATCCACCATTTAGAGCAGTTTGTAAACAGCAAGGTTGTGATCTAATGTACACCGAATTTATCAGTGTAGAAGGTTTGATCCGTGATGCTGCCAAAAGTATCCAAAAACTAGATATCTATGATGACGAACGGCCTATAGGTATTCAGATTTTCGGTGCGGAAATAGAATCCATGTCCCTAGCAGCAGAAAGGGTAGAAGCTGCAAATCCTGAGTTACTTGATATTAATTTCGGTTGTCCTGTAAAGAAAGTAGTTTGTAAAATGGCTGGTGCTGGTATATTGCAGGATATTCCTAGAATGATTAAACTTACTGAAAAGGTCATTAAGTCTACATCGCTTCCAGTGACTGTGAAGACTAGATTAGGATGGGATGAGAATACTTTAAATATTGAAGAAGTAGCAGAGCGATTACAAGATATAGGTATAAAAGCTTTGTCCATCCATGGTCGTACTAGAAAGCAAATGTACAAAGGTGAGGCAGATTGGACACTTATCGCAAAAGTAAAAGAAAACCCAAGAATAAATATTCCAATATTCGGTAATGGCGACATCGACAGTCCACAAAAAGCTAAAGAATATAGAGATAAATATGGTGTAGATGGCATCATGATAGGTCGCGGAGCCATAGGATATCCGTGGATATTTAGAGAAATCAAACATTATTTTGCCACAGGTGAAATATTAGATCCACCCACCATCGAAGAAAGGGTAGAAGTGGCTCGTACACACTTTATGAAATCTATAGAATGGAAAGGAGAGAAAATAGGTATTGCAGAAATGAGGAGGCACTACACAAATTATTTTAGAGATTTGCCAGGTGTCAAAGAATTTAGAGCTAGATTAGTTTCAGGAACCGAAAGTGCACAAATTAATGATATCTTGGATGAATTAAAAGAACACTACCAAGACGTTTTAATGTTTGATTAAATAAAAGTGAAAACAAGAAATTTTGGTATTCAATATTAAACCATATGAAAGGAAAGTCTTTGAATTGATTCAGCAGTCAGCAGCAGAATTAGATTTTCCTGTTTATGTGGTTGGTGGATATGTGAGAGATAGATTATTGGCAAGAGAATCAAAAGATCTTGATGTTGTTTGTGTAGGAGATGGTATTGCATTAGCTGAAAAACTTGCTTCTAAATTAAGACCTTACCCACATATTGCCGTTTACAAAAGATTTGGAACAGCAATGATACGCCACCAAGATTTGGAAATAGAATTTGTAGGTGCTAGAAAAGAATCATATCAATCTGACTCAAGAAAACCAGCCGTTGAAAACGGAACTTTGGAAG
This sequence comes from Saprospiraceae bacterium, assembly GCA_035326365.1. Taxonomy (GTDB): domain Bacteria; phylum Bacteroidota; class Bacteroidia; order Chitinophagales; family Saprospiraceae; genus OLB9. The sequence goes on from DAOLFJ010000142.1 coordinate 6,283, forward strand.
ATGATCAGAATAGAAGAGATTTTACCATAAATGCAATGGCAGTAAGTCTTAATGAAGATGATTATGGTCAGATTATTGACCCATTTAATGGCTTTTATGATTTAGAAAAAAAGATACTTAGGACACCTTTAGATCCAGATAAAACTTTTACGGATGATCCCTTGAGGATGATGCGTGCTATCAGGTTTTCGACCCAATTAGACTTTATGATAGATCCAATTACCCTTAAATCTATAAGTAAAAACAAACATAGAATAAGCATCATCTCTAAAGAACGAATAAGCACTGAATTAGAAAAGATTATACTTTCACCAAAACCGTCAGTTGGGTTCAAATTGTTGTTTGATACAGGTCTTTTACATTTGATCTTTCCTGAAATGACTGCTTTGTATGGTGTAGAAATCATTAACAAAATTGGCCATAAGGATAACTTTTACCATACACTTGAAGTATTGGACAATATAGCAGTAGATTCTAAGAATCTTTGGTTGCGATGGGCAGCAATTTTACATGATATTGCAAAACCACCGACCAAAAGATTTGATCCTAACTTAGGTTGGACTTTTCACGGTCATGAAGCTTTAGGCGCTGCAATGGTGCCTAGAATATTCAAGAAAATGAAGTTGCCACTAGATGCAAAGATGAAATATGTCCAGAAATTAGTGATGCTACATCTTCGTCCTATTGCACTTACGAATGAAAAGGTAACGGATTCAGCAGTGAGAAGACTTTTATTTGATGCTGGGGAAGATATTGATGACTTGATGACTTTGTGTAAAGCAGACATTACTTCTAAAAATGAAGGTAAAGTACAGCGATATAAAGAGAATTATAAAGTTCTGATGGAAAAAATTAAAGAGGTAGAAGAAAAAGATCATTTACGAAATTGGCAACCACCTATCACGGGTGATGACATCATGCGATTATTTAAACTTCCACCTTCTAGAGAAGTAGGTTTGTTAAAAACAGCTATAAGGGAAGCAATTCTAGAAGGTGAAGTTGCCAATAATTATGATGATGCATACGCATACATGATGCTAAAGGCAAAGGAATTAAATTTAGTTTAGCTTTATTCAGAAAAAAGCCTTTAAAATAAAGAAATTACAAATTTTGATTAATATATTTACAGTTTAATATTAGAATTACAGTTATCTACAAACATAACTTTTATGGACTATAAAGAGAATTTCAGTTTTACAAAACAAGAAAGAAGAGGTATTCTGACTTTTTTTATCGTAACAATTTTAACCGTTTCTTCTATCAAATTTTGGCCTCGGTCTAGCACTCTGCCGGAGCATTTTGATGCAAGTGCGTATTACTTACCAGAAGATTCTATTTTGTCAGAGCAAGATGATTATGTAGATAAATTTGACTACGAAAGTGATTACAGCTATGATAGAACACCTAAATCTGCGATAAATAAAACATTTCAAAAGTTTGCCTTTGACCCCAATACACTGTCAAAAGATTCTTTAATGTTGCTTGGATTTAGTTCTTTTGGCTCTACTTCATTAGTCAATTTCAGAAGCAAAGGTGGAAAGATTAGAGACACCCAGAAATTTAAATCCATTTTTGGGATTGATTCCAATCTTGTGAATGAATTAGAGCAATTTATGAGTTTTGAAGCAGGTAAAACGGTTTACAAGGAAAATTTTAAACAAGAAAACAAATTCAAAAAGGAAGTAGCTGTTATCGAAATAAATTCTGCAGATAGTCTCCAATTGGAACAATTACCTGGAATTGGAGCATATATGACATCCAAAATTCTGAAAAACAGAAGTAAACTAGGTGGATTTTTGAGCGTTGACCAATTGACGGAATTAAATATCATTCAAGATAGTGTCTTCCAAAAAATAAGTCAGTACCTAACAGTTGATAAAGCTTTGATTACTAAAATAAACATTAATACTGCAGATTTTAAAACATTTGTAACAAATCCATATTTTACCAAAGAAACTGCCAATGCCATTCTAAAATATAGAAAACAACACGGAGATTTTCAAGATGTAAAACACATCAGAAGAATACTATCTATTAATGAAAAAACTGGCGAAAGGTTATTGCCTTATTTGATGGTGGAGTGAAAGACAAGATTAAAGTAACACTAATTATTATTTAACTTCCTAATCAACAGAAATAATGGATAGCTAATCACCAAAAACACCAATGCATAAATACTACTATCTATATCACTATATACTGCTCCACCTAAAAATAACAAACTCAAGACGATCAATAATATAGGGAGATACGGAAACCAAGGAGCTTTAAAAGGCCTAGATAATTCAGGTTCATCATATCTTAGTTTTATCAAAGCTGCAAAACCAGCAGCATAACTTAATACAAAAAAGAAGGTAGCAATATTGGATAGTTTGTCACAAGTATCCTTTCCGCTGATTATTAATAAGATAGACAATAAGGCGGTCAGCGGCATTGCTACTGAAGGCGTCCCCATGGCATTAACTTTTGTTGTTGCCTTAAAAAACAAACCATCTCTACCCATGGAGAAAACTACCCTTGGTGCAAACATAATTTGTGCATTAACAATCCCAAGTATCGAAATCATCAAGAACAAAGTAATTATTTTAGAATATCCATCTCCAAAGATGAAGCTGATAGTATCTGCAGCGGCTAGTTTAGAATTGGCTAGTTGATCGGCAGGTAATACGTAAAGAATCGCACCATTTACCAATAAATAAATCACAATAATCGAAACAACACCCATAAGCATTGATTTTGGTAGCGTTTTGACGGGATCTGCATTTTCTTCAGTAAAGTAAGTAGCTGTATGCCATCCATCATACGTATAAAAGATGGCTTGTAATGCGCCAATCACACTTACAATTGTCATAGGTATGACCGTATTCGAAACGACTTGGGTGACTTCAGTCCCAGTTGGATTAGAACCAAATATAAAACAAACAATTACAAATAACAGTAGCCCTAACCCCTTTATCAAAGCAAGAATTTCTTGAGATCTACCAGCAGATTTTGTTCCCAACCAATGAAACAATGTTAATGTAATAAGCAGAAAAATTGCAATGAATTGAATGAAGTCTGCTGTATTGGGTAATAATAGGCCAATATATTCACTCATAGTATATGCTCCAAATCCTAACGCCGCTACTGTTCCAAACCAACTTGTAATGCCTGTCACAAATCCAAAATAATCACCAAAAGCTCGTTTTGCATACACGTACCATGAACCAGCTTGAGGCATTGATACTGCAAGTTCTATGGCACATAAAACACCAAGTACGGCATAAATACCCACAGCCAACCAAAGAAACATAATAATCCATGGTTCACTAATAAGGGCTGCAATTTGACCAGGTTTACGAAGGATTCCTGTCCCAATGGTACCTCCAACCGTTACAGCAACTCCAAAACCTAAACCAAGTAATTTTAGTAGTTGATTGTTTTGATTTGACATTTTATGTAATTTATGTATTATTGTTTTGAAATTTATCCTGAAGTATGATCAGAAATAATAAACCATTTACCATCTATCTTTTTCCACAATAGAGTAAAATAACCAGAAGGTTTGTCTTCTTTTCTAACAAGCGTATATTTACCAATTATGAAGGCCGTATTGGTGCCTAATATTTCAATCTTTTCAATATCAAAAGATAATTTACCCATGATTTCCGTTGTCGGGTAAGATTTTTTATAATTTTTAAGTGTTGTCTCCCATCCATATTTTACACCTGACTTACCTATGAAAATAAGGCTATCAGATTTCCAATATCCTTCCATAAAAACATCTATGTTACCACTATTCCATGCAAGCTCTTGTTTTTTAAGTACTTGTAGAATAGCAGCTTTATCATCATTTTGATGTTTATTAACCCTACAAGAAGACCATAGAATAATGGAAACTACACAAATTATTAATACTCGCATTGAAAATTAAATTATTGAAGTACCAAAAGTATATAAATTATATTACTTACTTTAAAAAATGATTTTTTTTATGGGGTGATTATTGCAATTCCATAAATGCAAAAGAACTTTAAAGCTATTCTATAAATATTAATTGGTGACAAAATACAAATGTTTATATTTACCCTTTAATTTAAATATTTCAAAACATGAAGACCAACCTAATTGATAGCATAAAAAATAAAGCTTCTGAATATCTTCCTGAAATTATCAAAATCAGAAGACACCTTCATAAATACCCTGAACTTTCTTTTGATGAGAAAAATACATCAGATTATATTGTTGAAATATTAACAAATGCAAATATTCCTTTTACGACAGGGTGGGGCGGCCATGGATTAGTTGCTAATATTGACGGATCCAATAATGGGCAAGTCATAGCATTGAGGGCTGATATGGATGGATTGCCAATTTTTGAAGAAAATAATGTGCCCTATAAATCAGCCAATGAAGGAGTGATGCATGCTTGTGGACATGACGTTCATATGTCTTGTTTAATTGGTGCAGCTTTTATTTTGAATGATTTAAAGGATTCATTAGGAAATAATTACAGACTTATATTCCAGCCAGGAGAAGAGAAATTACCAGGAGGTGCAAGTTTACTTATTTCAGAAGGTGTCTTGCAAAATCCTATACCGAAATCTATTCTTGGTCAGCATGTTTTTCCATCTATGGAAGTAGGGAAAGTTGGAATTAGAACAGGATTATACATGGCATCATCTGATGAAATATATATAGAAGTTAATGGTAAAGGTGGTCATGCTGCAATGCCTAATGATATTGTGGATACTATTTTGGCTTCAAGTCAAATTTTAATTGCACTACAACAAATCGTTTCTCGTAAAAGTAATCCAGCTATACCAACTGTTCTAAGTTTTGGAAAAATTAATTCTGTCGGTGGTGCAACTAATGTCATTCCTAATAAAATACTAATAGAAGGTACTTTCAGAACAATGGACGAAAATTGGAGAAAGGAAGCCCATAATTTAATCGTTCAAATTGCTCGCCATACAGCAAGTTCGTATGGTGCAACATGTGAAGTAAGAATTGAAAACGGTTATCCTTGTCTAATTAATGATCATGATTTCACTCTAACAGCCAAAGGAAAAATGGTGGAATACTTAGGTAAGGAAAATGTAGTAGATCTCCCAATAAGGATGACTTCTGAAGATTTTGCCTTTTATTCCCAAGTGATTCCTGCATGTTTTTACAGATTAGGCACCGGCAATGCTGAAAAAGGAATAGTTTCACCAGTACATACGTCCACTTTTGATATAGATGAATCAGCCCTTGAAATAGGCATGGGATTAATGGCTTGGTTGGCAATTGAACAATAATTTCACTTCATTTAAGAATACAAATAATTTTTTTTTTGC
>DAOLFJ010000515.1:0-2303 GCA_035326365.1 Saprospiraceae bacterium
TAAGAAATTGTAAAAAAAATGTAAAAAAGTATACACTTCACATACGTATAAATACTTATCATTGTCTCCGTAAATCTATACTTTCCAAATTTTGCTTGCTTTGAGATGAAGTAAAGTAAGTAAATTCGGTATGTAAAATATGTAGAACCAAATATTATAAACCACATTATTTTTAATTAAAATCCAACACATGAGAAATGTAAACTTATTTTTATTTAAGTCCAGATGGCTTACAACATTTATTTTATTCACGTCCTTATTGGCTACATTGCCATCATACGGGCAAGTGGCAGGATACTCGTTTTCTCAGAGTACAGGAACTTATACTGCGATCTCAGGTGGAGTGAATTTGCCGTCTACAACAACATCAACTTTAGATGATAATGTATATGGCAATTTACCCATTGGCTTTTCGTTCAACTATAATGGAACAAATTATTCAGCCTTTGGAATAAACGCAAATGGTTGGATAAATTTGGGTACTGCTACACCCACTACTTCAACCACAGCAATAAGTTCTGGAACAACAAACAACTTAATTGCTTCCTTGAATAATGACTTAATTGGTCGAATAATGTTAACAGGCAATAGAACTTCTGGATCAAATATTGTAACTATTACAGCGGGTGACATCAGTCATTTGTCAGTTGGTGATGGTATTACTGGGACAGGTATTCCTGCTTCAACAACAATTACTGCTATCTCAGGAAGTAGTGTTACTATGTCAGCAAATGCGTCTTCAAATGGAACTGGCTTTAATGTACGTATATGCAAGGTAGATGCAGGTATTAGATATCAAACTATTGGAAGCGAACCAAATAGACAGTTGATAGTTCAATGGTCAGGATTTAATCGATATGCCACAGCAGGTGCTTTTGGAGAAGTTCTTAATTTTCAAATAATTTTAAATGAAACAACGAATATAATAAGTACAACCTATAACATACTTGGCCCAAGTTCAGCAACAGCAGTGACTTATCAAGTTGGATTACGAGGGGCCAGTAGTAGTGATTACAACAATCGAGCATCAACTTCTGATTGGTCTGCTAGTACATCGGGGGGAACCAACGGAGCAACAATGACTTTAAGTAATACTGTTAAACCGAGTACTGGTCTAACTTACACTTTTTCTCCTCCATCATGTATTGCACCAACTGCACTTATTTCTTCTTTAATAACTTCTAATTCTGCAACAATTGGATGGACAGCGGCAGCATCAGCTACAGGAGGATATGAATGGGAATTGAGAAGTTCAGGTGCATGTGGGAGCGGTTCACCTATTCAATCTGGTAATACTATGACCACATCTGTCAATTTAACTAGTTTAACACCAAATACAACTTACACTTACTGTGTGCGTAGTGTTTGTGCAGGGCCAAGTACTAGTGGTTGGGTTTCTGGAACTTTTACGACACAGTTAGTGGTAGCAGCTCCTTATACTGAGCCATTTGCAAGTACTTCCACACCATTAGGTTACAATATCACTGGATGGGTTATAGGTAGTATTAGGGGAGTTACAGGTAATCCAGGTAATAATATATATAAGAATTTATACAGTTCAGCTATAACAGGAACTTTCACAACTGTTAATGTTGGGCCAATATCATCTGGAATGTTTCTGACATTTGATTACAAAAATTCAAATTATGATTCTCCTTTCTCAGGGCCAGGTACAGGTACAGGTGATTTTTCAGTCTCTATTTCAACAGATTATGGTAATACCTATACTGTATTGAGTACAATAGGAAATACAGCTACAAATGCATGGCAATTATACAGTCAAGATTTATCAGCTTATGTAGGCCAAAATGTTAAAATTAGAATTATTGGAACTTGGGTTTCTGGAGATTATGATTTAGCTTTTGATAATATTAAGATAGAAACACCGCCTAGTTGTCTACCGCCAACTGCATTAACAATAAATACTGTTACAACTAACTCATCAGGCTTCTCATGGACAGCATCAGTTTCTATACCAACTGATGGTTATGAGTGGGAAGTTAGAAGTAGTGGAGCTCCTGGAAGTGGTGCGACTGGATTAGCAGATAATGGAAGTACAGGTGCAGGAGTAACAATGGATATGGCTACTGGGCTTACTGAAGCTACTACTTACTCATTGTATGTTAGATCTAATTGCGGAAGTGGTAGTTTTAGTGATTGGACAGCTGCAACAACATTCTACACTGGATATTGTATCCCTGCACCATCTTCTGTAGATGGTTTAGGAATAACAAACGTAACGTTTGGTGTTTCTCCAAACATAGTAAATAACACATCTGTTGCAGAACCTACAAATTATGGCA
>DAOLFJ010000516.1:0-2300 GCA_035326365.1 Saprospiraceae bacterium
CCTTGTGAAAGGCCAATTCTATCTTTTATATTTTCAGGTCCTGAGATATCTTGCCAATCGATCATGTACGGTGTCGTTCCTCCACTTATCGACAAAGTGATATTTCCGCTATTGGTACATGATGGTTGTAAAGCCGTTGCATTCAAATTAAGATCTGTAGGCTGTGATACCGCATATGTTTTTGAAGTTTGACAATCTTTAGCATCCGTTACGGTTACTGTATAGTTTCCAGCAATCAATGAGATTCTATTTTTTAAAGTTGAACCATCAGACCACAAATAAGTAAACGGTGCCGTACCGCTTGTAATAGATTGGTTGATAATCCCATCATTAGATCCGAAACAAGTTACTTGATTGATAAATGCATTGGCCACAGGTGATGGCGGCAAGGTTAATGTAGCTGATGAAGTACCACTACACCCTAGAGAAGATGTCACGGTAATGGTATAGCTTCCTTGGATTAAATTAGTGATACTTGTCCCACTTCCTGATCCACTAGCGACCGGAGATAATCTCGTCCAAGTGTAATTATATGGTCCTACAGATCCACCACCAGACATAGATAAACTGATATTTCCACCTGTAGAACAAGTAGGTTGTGTTAATGTATTTGTTACAGTCAATGGAGATGGTTGCCCCACGATATATTGCTTGATAGTTTGGCAACTTCCTGCATTTGTAATAGTTACAAAATAAGTTCCCGCTGCTAAATTAATTCTGTCTTTTGTACCAGGACCACCATCAGACCAGACATAATTAAAAGGTGGAAAACTACCCGTAACTGTTTGAGTAATGGTACCATCTGCACCAGCATTACAAGTTGTATTTGTAATATTTGCAGTTGCATCTGGTGGTACGGGTTGAGTTAGTGTGGCTGTAGTAGTGCCCGTACATCCTCTTGCCGAAGTTACTGTAATGACATATGTTCCAGCATTCAAATCCGACATAGTCAGATCATTTCCCGATCCTGATCCTACTGGGTTTGTCCTATTGTATGCCCAAGTGTAAGGTCCTGTTGGACCATTAACATTTAAAGTAATAATACCATTCTGACCAGAACATGTGGTCAATGGCGTGATCGTATTGGTAACGGTTATTGGACATAATGAAAAGTCTATGGACTTGGTATAGGTAACGGTACCTTCATACCCTTCTCTTGCTCTTGCAGATATGGAAATATCTCCTTGGCTGGATGGCGTTGTTAATTGATATTGATACGTTTTCGTACATCCACTAGTGGCTACCTGAGTCGCTTCGAATGGTCCTGTCGATGGATTTGTTGTAGATATAGACAGTCCATTGATATCAGAAAAACCAAAAGGATCTGATGCTGTAGCTCTCACATACACATTACTTCCATTCTGCGCACTTGTGATCACATTACCGCCTGGATATGCCGCATCATACACAGCCAAAGTAGGGATGTCTATAAATGTAGATGTTGTAAATTCTATTAAAGATGGCTTAGTGGAATGATCAAATTGGACTTGAAATTCTACAAGTGGCTCTTCCGTTGTCACATCCAAAGATATTGCACTTCCTGCAGGAATAGTGACATCACTTGCTAGATTTCCAGTCCATGTCATGAGTCCTGTTGTCGTGTTGTACACTGGATTGGTTAGCGTAATGATGTTGTTAGAGTTGTATCTTAATGTTGCTATGACATTTGGATTGGCAGACATCGTACCATCCAAAATGTTGATATAATTCTCCACTTTGACAGTACCAGCTTTCACAATAAAATCCGAACACATAGCAGGTGATTGGGTAAAGGACGTGGTTGCATTTCCGCCTGAAGGTTTGATCGCTACACCTGCTATAGCCGCCCAAGATCCATTGGCAGCTGTCCAACTCAAAGTCGTGGAACTAGATGTAGCCACAGCAGAGTTACCTGCACCACGAGTTTCATTTAGGTAGGCATTCCATCGTTGTGTTTGTGATGTGGTAAATGAGGATGATGCATTTCTCCTTGAGACTACACCCATTACAAGGTCTCCTGGTGCTGAAGGAACATTTATAGAAATATTGCTAGAGCTAGTGACATTAGTAGCAGGCGTACCTGTAGGAACTGTCTGATGCACACCATGTAAGGTAGCAATACCGATGACAGCTGCCCTCGTAACATTTGAATTAAAATCTACTTCCAAATAATGCTCTCCTACTGGTGGATCGATTAATCTATAAATATAAACAAGTGCTTCTTGTCCATACTCTTCCGTCGAAACTAATGTCAATGGGACATCATTATATCTAACATTTGTCGTATAAATATCATTCCTATTTCTAACGGATATTGACAC
>DAOLFJ010000517.1:0-2300 GCA_035326365.1 Saprospiraceae bacterium
TGGAGCTTACCCCACAAATATTGCCACAAACTATAATCCAAATTGGGGACAATCTGGGTTTTGTTGCGTAAGTCCAAATTTTGATCCTGGCACTGGTAATTTCGTTATGGCTTACCCAATGTTTAATTATCAAGGTACAGAATTGACAACTACGAATGCATCATCAATGACTTATCTGAATTTTGATGTTTGGACTAATGCAAATCCGTTAACAACAACTCTTCAAGTGAGTCCTATTAATAATGGAACTGGCCCAGCTGAAGTTTTAGTTACAGTACCTTATACATCAGGAGGCTGGACAAGAATTAGCTTACCAAAAAGTGCATTCACTGGAATGACATGGAATAGTGTTTTCCAGCTAAAATTTGCTGCTAATGGCCCAGGAAGTTCTGTTCCTGTCGATATATACCTAGATAATATATATTTTTCAACTTGTGCACCACCACCACCACCTTCACCTACGACAAATTTACCAAATCCTACATGTTCTGCAGCAAATGTTATAAATATTTATGGCGGAGCATACCCTACAAATATCGCTACGAATTATAATCCAAATTGGGGACAATCAGGTTTTTGTTGTGTAAATCCAAATTTTAATCCAGGTACTGGTAATTTGGTGATGGCATATCCAATGTTTAATTATCAAGGCACAGAATTGACAACTACAAATGCGTCATCAATGACCTTTTTAAATTTTGACGTTTGGACTAATGCAAATCCTGCAACAACAACACTTCAAGTGAGTCCAATCAATAATGGAACTGGTCCTGCTGAAGTTTTGGTGACTGTTCCTTATACATCAGGTGGTTGGACTAGAGTAAGTCTACCTAAGAGTGCATTTGCAGGAATGACATGGAATAGTGTGTTCCAGCTAAAATTTGCTGCTAATGGGCCTGGTAGCTTGGTTCCTGTGGATATTTATTTAGATAATATTTATTTTTCCAATTGTGCACCTACTGCACCCACAACAAGTCCTCCTAATCCGACTTGTGCTCCGACAAATGTTATCAATATTTACGGAAGTACTTATCCAACTAATATCGCTACTAACTACAATCCCAATTGGGGGCAGTCTGGTTTTTGTTGTGTAAATCCAGCATATAATCCAGGAACGGGTAACCTAGCATTAGCTTATCCAATGTTTAATTATCAAGGTACAGAATTAGTACCTACAAATGCATCATCTATGCAATATTTGCACTTTGATGTTTGGACAAATGCAAATCCATCAACCACTACACTTCAGGTTAGCCCAATCAATTTTGGTACCGGCACGATGGAAACTTTAGTTACTGTTCCTTATACCTCGGGACAATGGACAAGTGTAATTTTACCAAAAAGTGCCTTTACGGGTATGACTTGGAATGATATTAGACAATTGAAATTTGCTGCAAATGGACCTGGAAGTTTTGTGCCAGTGGATATTTATTTAGATAATATTTATTTTTCAAATTGTATCCCTACTGCTCCAATAACAGCAGCACCTATTCCAACATGTGCTCCAACTAGTGTAATATCAATGTATAGTAATGCCTATACAAATGTACCAGTTGATACTTGGTTGACACCTTGGTCATCTGCTACTTTGATGGATATTCAGATTGCTGGAAATGACACAAAGAAATACACAAATGTTGACTTTTTCGGTATAGAAACTGTAGGTCCAAATCTTTTAAATGTGAGTAATATGCAATACTTACACCTAGATTTTTGGACGCCTAATATGACTACTGTCAGAGTTAAACTAGTAGATTTTGGAGCCAACGCAACTTTTGGTGGTGGTGATGATAGTGAACATGAAGTTATTCTAAATTGTAATACCCAAGGGCAATGGAATTCCTATCATATTCCTTTGAGCGGATTTACTTCATTGAAATCAATGACTAGGATAGCCCAAATGATTATTTCAGGTCTTCCTACTGGCTCGGGTACATTATACTTAGATAATGTATATTTTACAAATTGTGCACCTGATTCACCTACAGTGGTTGCTGCAACGATTTCTGTAACTGAAACATCAGGTGCTGCTACAAATGATGCAATTATTTGTGCGGGTGCCAATGTGACATTGACAGCTTCAGGAGGAGGGACGTATTTATGGAGTACCAGTGCTAGTACTTCAAATATTTCTGTCACTCCAAATAATAATACAGTGTACACCGTTACTGTAACAAATGGTTGTACTGCAACTGTTTCTCAGCTTATCACTGTAACGCAACTCCCAACAGTCTTCACCGTTTCAGGTGGCGGTACAAGATGTACAACTGACGGTGGTATAGCCATTACCCTTTCAGGTT
>DAOLFJ010000518.1:0-2295 GCA_035326365.1 Saprospiraceae bacterium
GCAAAATAAGACTTCGCATCGGTGGTTAAATTTCTCTCAATCACCATAGTATTGACTAATGCCAAGGCGTCACAAAGTATGACTCAATCATAAAATCACTTATTTTATGGACCTTCCAAACTTCATAACGAAGTTCTATTGCATAATGAAGGCTAAAAAAAAGCCACATATCAGATTTACTAATATACGGCTTTGTTTTTTATATTTTGATGAAAGGTTTTCCTTAAGGAATCATCAGTTTTTTTGATGTCACTTGGTCACCATCAGCCATAGATACGATGTACATACCAGATGTAAAGTTACCTTGTAATTGTATCGTTTGTTTACCTTGGTGTAACTCAGCAATTGTACTAGCTGTAACCAATTTACCAGAAAGATCTGTTACTGAGATCGATACATTATTTCTTTTGGTTTTTGCATCGATCGATACAGCTATATCTCCACTTTCTATTTGGTACACTTTCATTTGATTTTCTAGCGCAAAGTTATTTGTGGATGAAGGTGTGACGAGGGTAGGAGAGACTACATTGGCATTGAAAAATAGGTATCTGCCTGAAGGTAACTTATTCCAAATGATAGCTGCAATTTTAGTTTTACCCACTGTTGTTGTGATATTCCCGACTTTGACATTATTTTGAAAGCTAGTACCTACGGCAACACTTCCTGTGACAAGTTGCTTTCCAAATGTACCTTCTAGTAAGCTAGCTCTTAATACATTTTTGTGAAGTTCATTACTTGTTCTAGATGCTTGCATGTGAGTTACGTCTTCGATAAGATAGAGACCTAGATAATAATCTCCTCCTTCTGCTTCATTAATGAATTCCACTTTGGTATCCACATAAAGACTGTCTGTGCTTTCATTTAGTCTAGCATTCATACCGACACCTGCAAAAGGAGGAAGGCTTTGGTTGAAGTCTACAATCAATTTTGCATCTTCTAGTGTTTGTGCGCCATTATTCGAAGTGAGATTTAAATCTGTTCCATCTGCATAAAAAATAGGTTGACCATCTCCCGTAAAATTACTTGTAAAATTACTTGAAGTATTATTCAATAATCCTCCGCTGTAATGAACGGCCATAAATAGGACTTCGTCGTTTTGGAATTCATTCAATAACTTTGTTTTAAAATCCCATCCCCAAGTACCACATTTTGGACACCAATCAGCTGTGCGTTCGTGTACGAGTGTCCATTGTTTTTTACTGACTTCTTGCGCTATGGCAGATGTCGAAATCATAAAAACTAATACAAATAAAGTGATTACATTTTTCATGTGTTGAATTATTTATGTATGATTATAATATTAAAATGTACCATCAGATACTTTATAAACTACCGCGGTCACTACTTGAATGACAGCAGCAAGATTTTCTTTATCAATAACGGTTAGATTGTCCCCATGTGTATGGTGATATTTTGCAAAATTGCCTGATGGCAACGTTTCTATAATGTCTATCGTCGGTATCCCTGCTATTTTATTGACATGAAAATGGTCGTCCATGATCTCACCCACGAAATCATTTTTGAAATATTGGCCTTTATTCATACCATTGGCGAGTGCCCATACTTTATTGACGAGATCTTTAGCATAAAAAACAGAAATACCTTCTTTGTAATAAGTGGCTCCCTGTGCACCTATTAGGTCTAGTAAAATACCAAATGCTGGTTTATTTTCATTTTCTGCTACCTGCACTGACCATTTTTGTGATCCAATACACCAATTATTATCATCGCCTAAACCTTGGTCTTCTGCATCAAAAAACACAAAATCGACACCAAGATTGATGCCATTGGTGTGTATTAGTCTTGCTATTTCCATCAGTCCTGCTACTCCACTACCACCATCAACGGCGCCTAGAATAGGTTCGTTTGTTTTTTTAGGGTCGCTATCTTTTTCGGCTATTAGCCTTGTGTCCCAATGTGCAAATAAAGCAATTCTTTTTTCGTGTGAAGGATTTATTTTGGCGACAATATTATATGCTTGGAGATCTTTTTGACCCAGAAAACTTGCTTTGAAAGGAAGCACTTCCACTTCTGCACCATAAGATTTCATCTTGGCTACTATCCAGTCTTTGGTTTTTGCATGTCCATCAGATCCAGGTACTCTTACGCCAAATCCAACTTGTTTTGCAATAAAACTAAATGCAGAATCAGCGTCTGCTCTCGGTATGACAGCACGTGGTAATGGCGCGTCAGGTGCCTTTTTGACATCGCTTTTGCAAGAAAAAAGAAATCCTGCGATCACAATTGCTATGGTAAATTTAATATTCATATGGTACAATAATCGATTATTTGAAT
>DAOLFJ010000143.1:0-11563 GCA_035326365.1 Saprospiraceae bacterium
TAGGAAGAGCTAAAAGTTCTTCAGCGTTTACCGTTTGGTTGGCATAAGCTACTTCACGTGAATTTCGCTTAATACCTAAACCAGTAACTACTACCTCTTGTAAAAGTTGACCTTCACTTAAAGTTACATTTACTGCATTCGACGATCCTAGGACAACTTCCTTTGTCTCATACCCTGCATAACTAATGACTAAGGTGGTTACTTCTGCAGGCACTTTTAAACTAAAGTTACCATCCACATCCGTGATTGTACCAATAGCAGTTGCCTCTTTAGCAATGACATTGGCACCAATGAGTGCTTGTCCTGCTGCATCTGTGACCGTTCCCGAGATCACCCTTTGACTATAGCCAGCACTCAGCGTGCCTACTAAAGCAAAAATTAAAAACAAAAATCGTTTCATACTAAAAATTGTTTGGTTAAAAAATCTTTTATTGTTTGACGTTAATTAATAAAAAGCTATCTTCAATATGACATTAAAGAAAACTTAATACAAAGTTAACGAATTCTTAATGGAAATGCTGCCTATTTGTCTTTTTGTTTCTATGTAGGGGGAACAGAAATAAAGAATGGCAAAGTAGTTTAATTCAAAAATAGCAAATTTAATTTTTTCCAATAAAAGTTTAACTCGTAGTACAAAAATCTTATTAAGTAAAAATTAGATATATGAGAACAAAGTTGGGATTAACTTTTTTAATTAAAAAAATAAAAAAAGCCAGAACTTCGAAAAGTTCTGGCCCTTTGTCTAATAAATTTTGTTTTGTTATTAACTCAATTAATAACCTGGATTTTGCTGTGCCGCTAGTACAGGATTTGTGTTTAACTCATCCTGAGGTATAGGCCATAAAAATCTAAAGTCGTCATAAGGTCTTGCCACAATCGTAGTGGATCCTGTATAAGTTCCAGTCTCATAACCTAGTCCAAAACCCCAACTTGCAACTGTAGTATTACCAAATGCAACTTTAGCAGGTATTCCACCAGTAGAATGATCTGAATCCAAAGCTAATCTATGGATATCAGGCCATCTTCTACCTTCACCTAAAAATTCTATCCTGCGTTCAAATAGAATTGCAGCTACTAAGCTCTTTGCATCAGCAAATGAACTAGCAGTAAATCTATTTGCATCATCCAAAACGGATCTGTTTCTGACACTATTTAATAGCGTTAATGCTTCATCAGTGTTACCATTTCTTGCATGAGCTTCTGCCATATTCAAGACCACCTCTGCATATCTGATGATTGGGTTATAATCTTCTTGAGTTGCAACTCTTGTATATTTTTTAATGAAATAACCGTTACCAGCTTTAGCAGTTAACAAAGATCTTCTTAAATCTGATTCTACCCATTTAGGGTTGTTAAACATTATAGGGCTGATAGCAATAAGTGCTCTACCAGGAGCAATGCTATACATATTAGGCAGTGAACCATTCACACCAGGATTATCTGCCGCTGCATTTTCGATAGAAAATATCGACTCTGTATTGGTTCCATTGTTCAGAAATACACCATCAGGAGTAGCAGACAATGAATAACCAGTCACTTTATTTCCCTCAGTAATAACAGATGCATAATCACCTTTGTGCAATAAAACTCTAGTTTTTAAAGCTATCGCTGCGCCTTTTGTTGCTCTCGTAACTTTTAAAGTACCTGCTCTTGTATCCGGAAGCGCAC
Organism: Saprospiraceae bacterium; assembly: GCA_035326365.1. Lineage (GTDB taxonomy): Bacteria > Bacteroidota > Bacteroidia > Chitinophagales > Saprospiraceae > OLB9. The sequence goes on from DAOLFJ010000143.1 coordinate 1,669, forward strand.
CTTCAGCAAAATTAAGGTCATCCAACATCGATTTATAACATTCTGCTACTGTATTTCTACCTTTAGCCAATTCACTATCAAGTTTTGCCGCAGTATTTACTGCAACAGTTCTGTAAGGAACGCCAGGATGTGATGCATCAGCAGTATGCTTATAAGGTCGTGCAAAATGGTTTAACAATTCATGATGACAAAGAGCTCTAAGAAATCTAGCTTCTCCTTCATAAGCAGCCGCTTGCGCTGCTGTGAGCACACCTGATGTAACTGCATTATTTACTCCTTCTATTATGATATTAGCTTTATTAATGGTATTATAAAGCGTATGCCACATAAATACATTGTTTGCAGAAGCTGTATTATAATTGGCTTCATATGTAATTGCAAAGAATGCCGCTACATTTAACATATCTTCTCCACGCATATCACCTTGCTCTACATTGGCTGCTCCAAAAGGATAGCCTCTTACTTGGCCACCAGCATAAAAACCACTTTGTGCTGCATCATATACTCCTACCATCGAAAGCTCTACTCTAGCAGGTGTTGCAAATGCTGTAGATTCTGTAATTCTGTCAAATGGCTCCAATTCTGTTACTTCTTTGTCACAAGATGTAACTGACACCATAAATAACACTGATAAAAATAGGACTGTCCTACTTTTTATTTTATTTAAATTTAATGATTTCATCTTATTGTATTTTAAATATTAAAAACCTAATCTTAGTCCTACTGAAACTACTTTCTGTTGTGGGTTACCATTAAAGTCTTCACCAAAACCTGTATTTGATGAGAAGTTAGTTGATGTCTCAGGGTCCACACCGCTATAGTCCGTAAATGTCAATAAATTCTGACCTTGCACATATACTCTTAGTCCACTAAGATTTGCTGACTTCAGCATAGATGATGGGAAGGAATAGCCTAAGCTTATGTTTTGTAATCTTACGAAACTACCATCTTCTACCCATCTTGTGGAAGCAAAATCAGGGTTATTTGTAAATGCATCTCTATTTAGGAATAATCTTGGTGTCTGACCATCTCCAGGATTTTCAACACTCTGCCATCTACCTAAGATCTCAGTACCATTGTTATTGAACGATTGACCTAATAAATCAGCTCTAGTTCTGTTCATGATTTTGTTTCCACCTGAAAATCTTATGAAAACATTCAAATCAAAACCTTTGTAAGAAAAGTTATTGTCAAAACCTCCAAAATATGTAGGAAGTGCAGATCCGAGTACAACTCTATCTCTAGATGCATTCAATGCCCTTACTGTTCCTAGCTCAGTTGGGTTTGCTTCATTGTATACGTAATACGTTTGATTTTGAATATTACCTTGTACCAAAATTGTTTCAGTAATATTTCCAGTTGCATCTCTATTATAAGTTTCATATATAGGATTTCCATTCGCACTATTTACTCCTACATAATTGTATCCATAAATAGATCTGATAGACTCACCTTCTCTTATAATGTTATAAGCAGTGATGATGTCTTGACCATTAACTAGGCTAAGTACCTCATTTTTCTGAGTAGAAAAGTTAACAGAAGAATTCCATTTGAACCCACCGTTATTAATGATGGCAGCATCTAATGTCAATTCTATACCTTGTCCTTTTACTCTGCCTATGTTTCTGTTAACAAAGTTGGATGGAATACCTAATGATGGTGCTGTAGGAGCTTGAAGTATAATATCCTCATTATCTTGAATCCAATATGCTGCACTTAAATTATATCTATTGTCATAAAGTCCTAAATCAAAACCAAAATCAAGCTTCGTTTGAGACTCCCATTTAAGGTTATCATTACCAAAGTTGCTGTATGCAATACCACCTTGTGCGCCATATGGAGCCGATCCGAATGAACCTACATAAGGATAATTTCCAATGTTTGTGTTACCAGTTTGAGCAGCTGAACCTCTTAATCTCAAGTCAGAAACAACACTTCTCAACCCATCCCAAAATGGTTCTTCTGAGATTCTGTATGCAAACGAACCTCCAGGGAAGTATCCAACTCTATTATCGGGTGCCAAAGCTGACAACTCATCTCTTCTTATCGAACCACTTAAGTAGTATTTACCTTTGTAGTTGTAATTGAATCTACCGAGATATGAAGCCAATCCATTTTCTTCTAGGTCACCAAAAACTGTTGGTACTGCAATTGTCCCTGATATAATGTTTTCTTGAAAATAGACATCAGAAATATTTGTACCTGTAGCTTGGAAGAAACTAGTTCTTTCTTTTTGATATTCCTGAACTAATGTCAAACCTAGATTATGTACATCATTAAATGCAACATTATAGTTTAAGATATTTTGCCAGTTCCACCTTGTGGTAGGACCAAAAGCTTGAGAAATAGAACCGTTTGCACCAAAACCATCCCCATGTCTTGCATCCTGATAAATAAAGTCATCAACATAACTTCCATCAATACCAATTTGAGTTCTGAAAGACAATCCTTCTAAAAGTTGAGCTTGCAAATATGCATTACCCAGAAGTCTCCATGATTTAGAAACTCTCTTGTCATTCTCTAAAACGAATAATTGATTCGGAATACCATTAGAAACTACATCATTATTAGCTCCTCTTCCCAATGATCGTGGATTGATCAAATCAATATTATATCCTGTAGGATGGGTTGGGTCAAGGGCTTCTACATTAGGCAACATTCTGATCGTACCGAATATATTTCCAGACAAGTTATTTGATCCAGTCAATGGTCCATAATTTTCTTGTCTAGTCACGCCACTAGAAAAGCCTGCTGACAACCATTTATTAACTTTCTGTTCTATATTAGCTCTAAAGCTATATCTCTTCAGGCTGTTAGCAAGTGCAATACCTTCTTGGTCAGAAAAACCGAAAGAAACAAAATAATTCGTATTTTCAACTCCACCGCTCACTGAAAGTGAATGTGTCTGCTGTTTTGCACTTCTAAAAACTAGATCTTGCCAATCTGTATCTACGATGCTCCCATCTGCTCTAGTCTGTAGGTTAGCTACTGGATTTGCGCCAGCATTTGCATACTTTTCATTCTGAATAGTAACAAAATCTTGAGCACCCAATAGGTCAAACAATTTTGTTGCACTAGCTACCCCATAATTACCATCATAAGAAAATTTAGCTTTACCTTTCTCTCCTTTTTTCGTTGTAATCAATATAACGCCGTTTGCTGCTCTTGAGCCATAAATCGCTGTTGCCGCTCCGTCTTTTAATATTTCATAAGACTCAATATCATTTGGGTTTATATCACCCAATGCATTGGCAGGTGTAAATCCACCTGTATTTCCATTTATGGCAGGTACACCATCTATCACAATAAGTGGTTGTGTACCTGATGAAATTGAGTTTACACCTCTAACACGGATTTGCGGTGCCGAACCCAAGATACCAGAAGTATTCTGAATCTGTACCCCAGCAGATCTACCAGCTAATTGCTGCACAAAACTAGGTGACACTAAAGTAGCAATGTCATCTCCTTTTACACTTGAGATTGAACCAGTAACGTCTCTTTTCTTTTGAGCACCATAACCTACCACCACGACCTCATCTAGCAATTTTCCTTCTGCTAGCGATATAGTCAAAGTATTGGACTCACCCAAAACAACTTCTTGGGTATCGAATCCTGCATAACTTATCACCAAGGTGGTAACTTCTGTAGGAACTCTCAAACTAAAATTGCCATCGACATCAGTAATAGTACCTATGGCCGAAGCTTCTTTAGCAATTACGTTGGCGCCAATGAGTGCTTGACCGGATGCATCCTTTACGGTACCGGAAACAACTCTTTGGCTATAGCCAGCACTGATCGTGCCTACTAATGCAAAAATTAAAAATAAAAATCGTTTCATACTTAAAATTGTTTGGTTTAAAAATGATTAATCTATAATAAAAAAATTGATCACACGATTTTACAAGATATAGGAATTTTAATTTCTCATTAATTCCCTTATCATAACTTAGATACTTAATATTCACTTTCACTCAGCACAAAATTTCCCTTTAACTTTCTTTTGGAATGCAATGATATTGAATCTTTTTAATAATTAACTATTAATTAACATAAAATGCTGCCTGAAATTCAAAAAAAAATCACATGTGTTTTTTTACTAATATTAAATATATTCATTGTTAATTAGATATAAAAGTAGCCTAGAAAAATATTTTTAAAATAAATTTAACTAAAAGTTAATTTTATTCTACCAAACGCATCATTTAATAGACAAATGAATAATTTGTAAAGTCATTTTTTATGGCAAATGAATATGTTTTTATCTATATCTAAAAACTGGAATATGTTCTTTTACACAATTTTTATATGCCTGTATTGCATAAAATATGAAGTATTATAGTAGATTTGTCCAATGAATGAATGAATATCAACTTTTCAATCCCTTTTATATGAGTATATTTAAATATTTTGCAATTGTCTTTACCTTAAGTTTAATTAGTGTCCAAATGTCATATGGACAATTCTACTTTGGTGGTGGAATGACTTTCAATTCTAATTCGGATTATAAGGCTTTGGGTCTGACAGGAAAAGTAGGTATGGGCGTTTCTGAAAAATTCGATTTAAATACAAATATCACCTACTATTTGGCTAGTAGAGCGACATGGGCTTTTGATTTTGATTTACATTATAATCTTGTTAATCTCAATGAAAACTTCATCCTTAACCCCTTTGCAGGCATCAATTTTACAAGAACAGATATCACCAACAATTCACTAAATCTAGGGCTTGCCATAAAAGTGCCTACAGAACAATATACTTATTATGCCGAACCAAGATGGATTTTAGATAATAATCAATTTGTACTTGGCATAGGTGTGATTTTCTAGATACATAGGTGTACTATGAAATTGCTAGATTCGGTGGTTTATAGTTTTATTGACAGTCCGACTAAAGACTGCACTTATTTGCAATTGTAAATATTTTTGTTTTCATGGAGAATATTGATATGATGGCATCATTGAAAGGTAGCAAAATAAAGTTAGTTTTTTCTAAAAATCAATCTTGACAGAAAATCATGAAGCACCATATAGTTAACGTCGTCTTTACTTAATAGATACTTCGTCGTGTTGTACCATTTTTTCAATTAATACCAAGATGTACAAAATTAAATAAAATAGAATGTTTGTAACAATATAATATAGAAAACAAATGAAATGGTATTTTTGTATGTTAATTATCTTTAGTTTAGCGTCCTGCCAAAATCCTAATACAATTATGCAAAATCTAGATATTCAAGGACACAGAGGCTGTCGTGGCCTACTACCTGAAAACACCATAGAAAGTTTTATAAAAGCCATAGATCTCGGTGTCACTACCCTTGAACTAGACGTTGTTATAACTAGAGATAGTCAAGTAGTCGTCTCACACGAACCATTTTTTAATCATGAGATCACTACCCATCCTGAAGGAATAAAAATCACTGCTGAAAACGAAAAGGATTTTAATATTTACGAAATGACCTATGATGAAGTCAGAAGGTATGATGTAGGATCAAAGGGCAACCCTAAATTTCCCATTCAATCAAAAATAAAAGCCTATAAACCTACTTTATCTGCATTGATTGATACTGTAGAGCAATATATAAGCTTAAAAAATCTGCCTGCTGTATCCTATAATATCGAAATTAAATATGATAAAAAAGAAGAAAATAAATATCATCCGGCAGCCGACGTATATACCAAACTAGTATACGACCTTATCATTGCTAAAGGGATCAAAGAAAAATGCAACGTGCAATGTTTTGATGAAAAGCCACTCAACATTCTACATAAAATAGATGCAAGCATAGCCACTGCTTTTTTAGTAGGTGAGACAGGAAATGTCACAGAAAAAATGGCAAAATTGGATTACAAACCCAACATTTATAGTCCACATTTCAGACTAGTGAATGAAGAATTGGTTCATTATTGTCATGAGAACAAGATCAAAATAATCCCGTGGACAGTAAATGATGAAAAAGATATCACTAAAATAATAATGCAGGGTGTGGATGGCATCATTTCAGATTACCCGGACAAGGTCATTGAAATTTACGAAGGTATTCGCCCACAAAAATAAGCCATCATGCCAGTTATCGATAACTTCCATTATAAACCGCCACTTCTTTTAAGAAATGGACATCTGAATACGTTTTATCCTTACTTATTTAGGAAAAAGCCAATGTTTTTTGTCCATAGACAAAGATATTTTACAGACGATGACGATTTTTTTGATGTAGATTGGACACCACGAAAAAACAAACGATTAGCAATATTATTACATGGGTTAGAAGGCTCGTCAAACTCACAATATATCGTAGGTACCACAAAGGCACTACTTGATCATCAATGGGATGTAGCGGCCATTAACTTTAGGTCTTGCAGTGGCGAAATGAACAAACAACTCAAGATGTACCATAGTGGGTTTACAGAAGATTTACATCACTTTATAACACAAATCGAAAGCGATTACGATGAGATAGCCATCTCTGGTTTCAGCTTGGGAGGTAATGTCACTATGAAATATTTAGGTGACAAAAAATATACACTTTCACCAAAAATTATTGCAGCTTCAGGCACATCTGTACCATGTGATCTAGAAGGTGGCAGTGTAAGAATCATGGAAGGTCAAAATCATTTATATGAAAAACGATTTTTGGAAACACTTAAATTAAAATTGATAGAAAAAAACAAACGCTTCCCTGACTTAGTAGACCTTTCCAATTTGAAAAAGTTGAAGACATTGTGGGATTTTGATGAATATTACACATCTTCACTCCATGGATTTAAAGATGCCAAAGATTATTACCTGCAATGTAGTTCCTTACCATTTTTAAAAAACATATCGATTCCAGCTTTGATGATAAATGCACTTGATGATAGTTTCCTTTCGAAAGCATCTTTTCCATATGAAAGTGCCAAAAATAATCCCAACTTATATTTATTAACACCAAAATATGGTGGTCACGTAGGATTTACTACCTTTGGGACACAGTATTACTGGAATGAAAAGCAGATAGTAGATTTTTTTGAGAAACATTCATCTGAATAAATATTTCAATAGTCAAAATACATTTCAAACTTTTAAGACGTTATATTGTCATATTACCCTTTTGAAACTTTGGTTTATAACCTAATCAAATGAAGTATTCTCAGTAATTGATATAACCATAAAACATCAATGTTCATCCATGATTAGAATTCTGTACTTTATAATTTTTATCTTTTGTGGTGTAAATAGTTATGGTCAGATCGTAGGCCATATCACAAGTTCTATTGGAGATACCCTACCCTATGCTACCATTTACATAGAAAATACATCTACTGGAACTGTTAGTAACGTAGAGGGATTTTATGAATTAGCACTTGAGGAAAATGGGACTTACAATTTGATATTCCAATACGTCGGTTATAAAAAACAATCCTTAAAAATCACTTATACAGGTCAAAAACAAAAACACAATATAGCGCTCGAACCTGATGATAATATTGTCACAGAACTCACCATATCTGCCAATCGTGAAGATCCTGCTTATGCCATCATACGAAAAGCCATTCAGAAAAGAAGCTATTATAAAAATCAAGTAAATAGTTTTGAAGCTGATCTATACGTAAAAGGTTCCGTCAAGATCACCGACGCACCCGAAGCAGTTTTTGGTCAAGATATAGGAGATATGGGTGGCGTATTAGATACATCAAGACAAGGCATCATTTATCTTTCGGAGTCTAAATCAAAATACTATTTTACAAAGCCAAATAAGACCAAGGAAGTCATGCTTTCATCTGTAACATCAGGAGAAAACTCGCTTTTTACAGCCAATCAATTTTCGATGTTTTCATTTGATATGTATGATGAATATATGAGTTTTGGAAGATCAATCGTTTCACCTATCGCTGACAATGCGCTGTCTCACTACAATTATATACTCGAAAAAACAACCATCGATAGTGATGGACTGACGATCAATAAAATAAAAGTCATACCTAAGTCAAATAATGCCCCACTATTACGCGGCCACATTTATATCGTAGAGAACCTATGGAATATCCAAAGTCTTGACGTGCAGTTTTATGGAAACTCGTTAAAGAGCAGTTTTCTTGACACCATTAACCTGAGACAGATTTTTGTACCTGTAAAAAAACCCGATACATGGCGACTTTTCAGTCAAGTGATAGATTTTAAAGCAGGTGTTTTTGGCTTTAAAATGGGTGGTGTTTTTTCTTATATCTTTACGAAATATGAAATAGAAAAAGATCTTTCAAATATATTTGTCAATAATGAAAAATTCAGAGTAGAACAGTCAGCGCTTAATAAAGACACTGCTTTCTGGAAGTCTGAGCGCCCCATTCCACTTACCATGGAAGAAGAAAGAGATTATATCAGGAAAGACTCATTGAGTAGAATATGGAACTCAAAGTCATACATGGACTCAGTAGATAGGGTCGGCAATAAATTCAAATTTCTGAACTTGGTTATGGGTTATACTTGGAATAATTCGTTTGAAAACCGATCGATTTCTTTTCCTAGCCCAATATCGAGTGTCAGATTTAATGCTGTAGAAGGCTACAAACTTAATCTTGCTGCCAAGTGGCAATGGTCGGATTCCACCAATCGCAATCTGTTCATTTTTCCGAATATAGAATACGGATTTTCTGATAAGATATTAAAACCATGGCTAGAAATGGAATACAGATTTGATAATCCGAGTCTTGGTCATTTTAATTTGTCAGGCGGCAGAAGAAATCAACAATTTGATGATAATGAACCCATTACAGAAAGAAACAATACTTGGAGATCATTAATGTACAAGTTAAATGGCATACGTCTATTCCAAAATAATTTTGTCAAAGCAGGATATCGTCAAGAAATATCAAATGGTATCTACATCGATTTTTCAGCAGAATATGCACACAGAAAACCATTGGTAAATACAACGAATTACAGTTTTAGGAAAAAAGACTTAGTCTATGAAGAAAATATTCCTAGAGCAGATTTCGGACCAGAATATTATGCCGAAAATAAATACATTCGAAATCACCTGAACTTACTGCTAAGACCTTTTCAGAAATACAGCAGTTATCCAAATGTCAAAGTCAGAGATGTATCCGACTGGCCAAATATCGAAATTGATTACACCATGGGTATAGCTTTAGATGATAACGCCACTTCATTTAATAAACTATCATTCAGACTCAGAGACAGGTATGTGCGGGCTAAATTATTGGGTTATTTTAGTTATAATGTTGAATATGGAACATTCATGGGTGGGTCGCCTTCTTTTTTTGGCGATTTTTTCCACCCGATAGGTAATGAATCGTATATTCCGATTTCACCCGATCTAGCTAGTTTTAATCTGATGCAATATTATAGCTACAGTACCAATAGATATTATGGTATGGTAAATTTCCGGCACCACTTTAATGGATACATCATTGATAAAATCCCATTATTAAATAAGACAAGTTTAAAAATGATCGTAGCCGCATCTGCCCTGTACGAACCCACAAATGGCGAATACATAGAATTGGCAGTTGGTCTAGAAAACTTTAGAATCGGCCCCATACCAATATTCGATGTAGATTATACATGGGCTTTTGATAAATCAGGATTCAGGACACATGGTATTACTTTCAGACTTTCGGAGTTATTTAATAGATAATTTGAAAATGAATGAGAGAATGGGTGAATGAGAGAATGAGAGAATGAGAGAATGAGTGAATGAGTGAATGAAGGAATGAGAGAATGAGTGAATGAGTGAACGGGTGAATGAAGGAATGGGTGAATGGGTGAATGAGTGAATAAGTGAATGAAAGAATAAATGGGTGAATGAAGGAATGGGTGAATGAAGGAATGAGTGAAAGAGTGAATGGGTGAATGAGTGAATGAGTGAATGAGTGAATGAGTGAATGAAGGAATG
>DAOLFJ010000519.1:0-2276 GCA_035326365.1 Saprospiraceae bacterium
TTGTAACATCCGCGTGTTGCTTTGTAACATAGGCGTGTTACTTTGTAGCATCCACGTGTTGCTTTGTAACATCGGAGTGTTACTTTGTAGCATCCGCGTGTTGCTTTGTAGCATCCTCGTGTTGTTTTGTAACATCCGTGTGTTGTTTTGTAACATCGGCGTGTTACTTTGTAGCATCCGCGTGTTACTTTGCAGCATTAGCTTGTTGCTTTAAAATATTTGGCTTTCCTACGGGATATTACGCTAAGACAATCTCAATTATTTGTGTAATATTAAAAAAATCGCGTCTAAATTAATCCAGACAAATTATTACTAATTTTTCAATCAAGAATACATAGCTATTTTCGTATCCCTATCATACAGCTAAAATTAAAAAGCAGAATGTCCATCAATCTCCCAAATAAAATGCACCTAGATAAATACATTAAAACCAATAATTATAACAACACAGCTTATCTATCAAATCTATATCTGATAAAATTTGTTATATATTTAAATACTAAATTAGATTTTCTTACGTCTACTATATTATATAATAAAACAAAAGACAAATGACTGTTTTAAAAAAGATTCTGAGATATGTTCTTTACATTTTTGTTGCGTTATTCATCGCAGCGCTGATTCTTCCTTATATTTTTAAAGGCAAGTTGATTACTTTCCTCAAAGAAGATATCAACAAATCTTTATTGGCCACCGTAGATTTTCATGATGCATCTTTATCTTTTATCAAGTCATTCCCTGATGTGATGGTCAGTATTGATAGTCTCAGTGTCATTGGTCAAGACCAGTTTGATGGAATAGTATTATATAAAGCAGACAAAACCAGTATTGATATCAGTTTATCGTCTTTGTTTGGTGACAACATGGTGCCCAAAATAAATGATATAGAATTGATTAGACCAGAGATAAATATAGTTGCCATAGACGAAACTACTGCAAACTATCTGATCTCCAAAGATACAACAACTTCAGAATCATCGCCCTTTAAACTCCAACTCGACCATTATAGTGTTGAAAACGGCAAGATATCATATCAAGACAATATGATGGACTTGTTTATGGTCATGCAAAATATCTCACATGAAGGCAGTGGCGACTTTACCCAAGATATCTTTGATCTACGGACGACAACCCACATCGACTCTATGACAGTGAAGTTTGAAGGAACGAAATACATAAGCAACGCTTTGATAGATCTGAAAGCAGATTTCAACATGAACTTCCCTGAAAATAAATACACACTCAGGGATAATAAACTTACATTCAATAGCTTAGATCTTACGGCAGATGGATTCGCTCAATTAAATGGCGACGATATTGTTACAGATTTCACTTTTAAAACAGCTTCTGAAGAGTTTAAGTCTTTCCTTTCTATCATTCCGAATGCCTTCACAGCTGACTTCAAGGATGTACAAACCAAAGGAAAAGCAAGCGTACAAGGTCTTATAAAAGGTGTGTACAATGGCGTTACTGGCTCTATGCCTGGATTTGATGTTAAGATAAACGTGGCTGATGGATATTTCAAATACCCTACATTACCACAGAGTGTTAGCGACATTTTTGCAGATATCAATATCAAAGCCACGCGTCCAGATTATAAGGATATGAATGTGAATATTCCTAATTTCAAAATGAAACTTGGTGGTGATCCGATTTCTGGCAAAATACTCGCAAGCAACCTTACCGGTGATCAGAATGTAGAAGGATTTGTAAAAGGTACTCTGAATTTAAAAAATATCATTGCGTCCTTCCCAATGCAAGGTGTGCAAGAACTAAGCGGCATCCTAAAATGCGACCTAGATTTCAAAGCCAAAATGAGCGATGTCAATAATGAAAACTACACCGCTATAAAGTTCGCAGGTGGTGCCGATGCTTCCAATATTGTCTACAGATCAGAAGGGATGCCAAAAGTAATGATCAACAAAGCAACAGCTACTGCATCTCCTAGAAGCATTTCATTTGATGCGACAGGCATGCAACTAGGCAAAAGTGACTTGAATCTGAAAACAGATATTTCCAATCCACTTGCCATGTTCTCCACTGAAAAGAGTATGAATATCAATATTGCAGGTAACTCTCAGTTTTTTGATCTGAATGAATGGATGGCTGAACCTTCAGCGGCCACACAAAGTCAAGAAATGGCTCCCATGGAAGTAAATGAAGACCTCCTTAAAAACACAAATGTAACGATGGTGCTGAGTGCCAAAAAGGCATTGTACGATACATACACCCTTAATAATGTAAAACTTGACACCAAGATTGCAGCCAATGCTATG
>DAOLFJ010000144.1:0-2483 GCA_035326365.1 Saprospiraceae bacterium
GCATTCAGACACAAATACCAATCTTAGATTCGATGAAATGTTTAGTAAAGAAAACTGGGCATTTGTAGTAAGCCAAGCTCAAAGGAGATACCAAGCTTATCGGATATCGAATTACAAATTCTTAATGTATGGCATCGCAGTTGCAAACTGCGACAATCGGGAGTTAAAGTTGCATAGTACTGCCCATCTAAGTTGCAAACTTGCGCTTGCTATGGAGTTTATTTAAATCTACTATCTTTTAATTTATGTACAGAGACATCATACTTTATAATTTCTTTTCCCCTGTTGCTGTAAAAATACCAGTTGCCAGTTCTGTAAAACCTTTTAGTTCTATACATCAAGATTGCTTCATCAATAAATGTTTCAATATTAATATCTTTAGTGTAATCTATGAAGTCATAGGGAAAAAGTTTTAATTCACCAATTATTGTATCTGTATCGCCAATGCAATTGAAAATATATATATTCCTTTTTTTCTCAATTCTAACCTTCTTTTCATCTATGGTATCAATGAATATATTATCATTAAAAACTGGATATAAATATCTTTTGCTTGAATATATTGGTAAACCAATTACAGACTCTTTTTCTTCATTTAATTCAATGCGTTCTATTGTTACTAACCTTTTTGATACACATGAAACTAAAAATAGAGTAATAAATAAATAAATATATCTCATTATTATTAATTTAACTTTATGGTTTAAATTCTGACTTAACACCTGTTTGAACTCGAGCTATTTTTTGCACCTCCTTTTCTTTTCTAACAGTTGACCCTGGGCTTGAAATTGATACTGCACCAACTTCACCAGCTTTAGCAGTTACATTTAAGTTAATTGTACCATTAAACCCAAACGTTTTACCAAATTCATTTCTTAAATTGCTTTGAAATGTAGTGTTATTAAGATCTGGCGAAATACTCATAGTAATATTTACATTCAATGTAGAAATATTGTTTTTATTGGCTAAATTTACTATTTTCTGGATTTGATCAAATCCTGATTTATCTAATGGACTAGGAGATATATCACTATTAAGGGGATTAATTGCAAGAGGAGCATCACTAATTGTTTGTGATGGGAAACGATCAAAATACACGTGCTTTTCTTTTATTAATTTTTCTTCAAAAATTGCCACATCTAAATAATTACCTCTTTTTTGCTGGGCTTGATAGTTGTCACTTTTAGCAATGCTCCCTGGAAATTCAAAGCCATCATTACTATATAAACCATCTCCAACTTTTAAATTTCTAAATCTATCAACCCCAGCATCTATAATAAGTTTTTCATTAGCTGTAAAATCTTGTCTAACATTAAAAGAAGTCATAGAACCATCTTCATTTTCATTAATTTCTAAAATGTCTTGGTAAGATAATTTTGATAGGTTATTACCGCTTGCATTTAAATTCACTTCATTTTCTCCATCTGATATAGTACTGATAATTGTCTCTGTCATTTTCCCTTTAGAGAATTTATTTATTACTATTGCTCTTTCTAACCCATCTAAATCCACCGCAGCTATTGGCGTATTACTAGCAAACTGATAAGGCGTGAGCATTGGATACGACTTAGTCAGCGGATCCACACTCAGAAACTTCCCGATGGATGGATTGTATATCCTAAAGCCATAATCGTAATGTGTCAAGCTACCAAACTCGCCACTTTTGTCGAGTTCCTTACCATTAAACCCATATCGGTATTCATTTGTTCCCGAGAAGAGTGGATTATTGTATTTTCTACCTGGCATCTCTAGACCAAAGGCATAATAATCAGAAGCTTGGACTATTTCGGGTTCGTAATAATCTACTGTACTGCTTTCGCTCATGCCTAGTTTACGACCTGTGACTGTGGTGAGGACGTTGCCTAGGTGATTGGATAGCTCGTAACGTGATTGTGTTGGTGATGAAGAACCCCGTTTTAATCCGTCACCTATAGGAGGGCTTGGTGCATTCCTGTTTGTATTGTTAATACCAATGCGGCTACTGCCATATAAATGACATTCTAATTGATCACGGGTGTTTGTTCTGTAGCCTTTAGGGCCATAGACAGAAAGTGAGTTGCCTTGAGCATCTCTTATGTAGCCATGAAAATCTTCTGTGGGTTGTGGTGGATTCTGTCCAATGGGTGTAAATACATTATGTTTGGATACGCGATTTCCTTGTGCATCGTATTTAAATGTAATTACTCTGGTGTTACCATCATTATCATATGTGATAACTTTTATAGGTTTTTTATATACATCCCATGTGATCGTGGTGTCTAAAATCCATGCTTCATTACAACCTATGCGACCTATGCAATAAATGCCAAGTCATCACTCATCTCTCCTAACTCCAAACTCATCACTCCAAACTCATCACTCCCAACTCATCTCTCCTATCTCATCACTCCTATCTCATCACTCCTATCTCATCACTCCTATCTCATCACTCCTATCTCATATCTCCTATCTCATATCTCCTATCTCATATCTCCTATCTCATA
>DAOLFJ010000144.1:2583-6643 GCA_035326365.1 Saprospiraceae bacterium
TCTCATATCTCATATCTCATATCTCATATCTCATATCTCATATCTCATATCTCATCTGTCATCACTCATCTCTCATCACCCCTATCTCCTCACTCCCATCTCCTCACTTATACATATTTTTAGTTTCCCCACAAAATAACACATTGGGCATGTTTTTGAAGGTAATGAAATCTGCTTCGCTCACATGACCTTTGTGTGCCGCGTAGTGGTGTTTGGGATTGTCATTGCGCCAGACCAATACATAGGATATACCTCGAGATATCTCATTATCCATGATGCCTTTGATGAGCTTGGTCGTCCACCAATCTGCTTGTGGTATGCCTTCAAATCCTGTCTCTGTAATAGCATAAGGTTTGTTTTTGGATCGTGCTATTTCACCAAGCATAACCAATCTTCTTGTCAGGTCTTCTATCTTGCCATTTAGACCTACATCATGATAATCATCTATACCCAATAGATCTACATATTCATCACCAGGATAAAACTCTAAGTACTGCTCTTTTGTCTCGAAAATATCTGGTGAATAGGCAAAAAGCAAGTTGTTGAGTCCTTTTTCTTTCACTAGATAGTCATAAGTAAATGTGTATAACGCTTTATATTCTTCCGCCGTACAGTTGCCTTTTCCCCACCAAAACCACTTACCAGTATGTTCGTGAAATGGACGGAATAAGATGGGAATGTGTTTTTTGAAAATAAAACCAACTTTGAGATCATCTAAAAAACCAGCAACTTTATCTAGCTGTTCTTTGTACCATTGATGATGAATGCCGCCAGGAATAATTGTAAACACAGCATAAGTGGTATCCCACGAATGTTTGCGTGAAGCAGGATTGTCCATGTGCCAACTAATAGTATTGATACCGCCTTCTTCATAGCCTTTAATGATGAGTTTTTTCATATAGTCGAATGGTATGCCATCAATATTCTTTGGACTATCTTTTTCTAAACCTGCAATATCCCATCCAAATACTGCCGGATAGGCACCCGTACATTCCTTGACATCTGACCTGCCGAACTCGTGTCGCCATCCAATTCCATAAGCCAAATCATCTTGATGTCCAAATAGAAAATTTCCATTGGGAAGTGTAGATAAATTGCGGTAGAGATTTTTGGACTCTTTATTTGCTTTAGGATTGGTTTGTGCACTACTTTTGTAGGCAAATAATGAACTTAAGGCTATTACTAAAATATATTTAAATGACATAAAAACTCTTATTTTTGAATAATGATAGGAATGGTGGTAGCTTGGTTATTGGTTTTTATGTTTATCCAATAAAGTGCCGTATTTAGACCTAATGGAATAGGCAGATTTGCACTTCCATTGGTAAAGGTTATCTGTTCTTGAAGTATCATTTTACCCACATTGTCATAAAGTGTCACCAAGCTATTTTGGACTATTTGTTCTTTAGTAGTAAGTTGTATTAGTCCACCTGCACTTACAGGATTTGGATAGGCTTTATAGGTTAATGATACCACATCTTTTGTAGCTGTAGGACCATTATTTATCGTAGTAGTAAAGACTGCATCCCAATGCAAAGATGGAATATCAAACTGCAGAATCCCATTGGTCACTGTCACTTGAGTACTAGATATGGTGTCAAACTCCAAGCAATCATACCACACAACATCATATAATCCATTTGTAAAATCTGAAGCGTTCACTTTTGCACCAGAAATCGCATCAGGTAGGTTGAGAGAAGTATGTACGTATTTGTTATTAAAGACCCATCCACTTGCAAAGTCTTTAGCAGGTGATTTGAGTGTGTAAATATCGATGGCACTTCCCAGACCCACAAAAGCAAAAGACGATACACTAACCCAATCCGTTCCTATATTATCTATCTTGACCAAGTGTTTGCCAGGTGGAATATTGACAGAATATTTTGTATTGACAGTTGCTGCTTTGTTTAGTACCAATATATTGTTTACATATACAGCCATGATGGGCATATTTCCTGTGCCACTACCTGTTGTTATAACGAGTTGAGAAGCTTGTGGGTGATCAATTTCGAAGGTTGGCGGAGATCGGAATTGTGTGTTCCACTGACTGCCATAAAGGAAAGTACTAAGCGGTGGAACATTACTATAAGTATTACCTACTTTTACCGAAATGATCGCATCAGTAGCTTTTTCGCCCCAGCCCAATGATGTAGAAAAAGTAAGATCGCCGGGAGCGTTTTGTACAATAGCATCTCCTACTTGTAAATCTCTTTTTAAGAAGTCGATCTTTGTTGTGGAGGCAGCGATGGGTTTGAAATGGAAATACAAGTCATTAGGTTCGATATAATTGTCCCACCACCAACTCATGGCCGTACCCATCGCACCACTGAATAATGATGCCCAGATCGTATTATGAATATGTACCCCATCAGCATCTATATTGGACAGATTTGCATTGTCTCCAAGCCCAAACTCACCCATGAGCGTAGGCTTTTCAAATTCTTTTAAACGTTGTTTAGATGATAAAACGATGGCTCTTTCTATATTTTCATTGTTGATATAAATATGACTTTGCGTGAAATCTATATCAGGATTATTCCAGATTTCTTTACCATAATCTTCGCTTGCAGTACTTGTGGTTACTAAGTGACCATAAACATCATTTTCTTTTATGAAACTAGCCATTTCTGCATGCCATGATGCCACAGATGATTCTATCGCAACAGCATTGTCTGTCCAGTTGACCTCATTAAACAATTCCCACGACATGATACTCGTGCTGTAGCCCCATCTTGCTAGGATGTATTTCAGTCGATTTTTGGTATGGTTTTTTGCTAATTGATTCGTAAAAAAGTCTGATGTCGTAGCACAAGGCCCACCATTTGCGATATTATAAGGAGATTCACTCCAGTTGGGATTGACATTGGTTGACACTTGCCCATGATGTTGAATACACAACATGATTCCCATATTTTTTCCTTCAGAATATTCGATAAGCCAATCTAGATATGCCATGTTGGTTTCTTTGTATTTTCTCAAACCCAAGTATCCATTGCCATTACGCCATTCCATACCTAGTCCCCAATGCGGCATCCACAATCGGTAAAAATTACCACCCACAGCACTCAGTCTTGACAGCCAAGTGGTATAATTGAGTACAGGATTATTATTATGCCAAGCAATATTATAGCCTATAGGAATATATTGACTACCATTATCATAATGCAGATAATTGGCAGGTGAAACGCGAATAAATCCTTTTTCGGCACTGTCTGTACATGTAAAACTAGCAGGCGCTAACTCATCATTTCCATATTTAGAGTCAACGCGGATGGTATAATTCCAAGTGCCTATTTCATCAGGACTAAATCTGATTTTGAATACACCTTGATTAATAGGTGTCAGGTTTCCGTTGGTTTCATTGAGATTGAAATCCTGCATAAAAAAGCCATCTATAACTTTTTCTTTGCCAGAAGGGGAGATCAATGTTGCTTTGATATTTATTTCATCATAGTCATAAGGATTGACAAGCATTGGGCTAGTCATTTGAATGGTCCATTCTACTTTTTGATATTTTATTGCATCATTGGTGCTGATATTCGCGCTTTGCAGATCGATGTTTTGACCATAAGAAATAATATTAAATGCTACAAATAGGAATAAAAAAGCAATGGATCTTTTTCTTACTTTCCCAAAATATGAGATAAAAATATGTGTCAACATAATAAACAAGTTGTGGCTAACGATTTAAATAACGAAACTTATGAAATTCAACAAAAGACGATAATTTATAAGTCGATAGGATAAAGTTATATCAATCCGACAAAACACCACAACAAAGTGAAATTTATTTAATATTTTGATGAAATAGTATTAGGTAGCGAAGATGTATTGCGTGAAAGGATGATTTGTTGATCCTTTCGCTTGTTGTTTTTATTATCCATCGATTTCGACCATTTAGCTGAGTGCAACGATGACTTATTTTGATTTCTTTCGACCATTAAGCTGAGTGAAACGAAGACTGATGAGCAAAAGAAATTTTATGTTCACTATGAATCGCATAAGAGTCGTCCTTTCAGTACGCACCTCAGTCGATTTCTTTTCGACCATTAAGCTGAGT
>DAOLFJ010000144.1:6743-11383 GCA_035326365.1 Saprospiraceae bacterium
AGTCGTCCTTTCAGTACGCACCTCAGTCGATTTCTTTTCGACCATTAAGCTGAGTTAAGCGAAGACCGATGAGCGAAAGAAATTTTATGTTCAGGTCCATTTGCTCTTATTGAATGTACATTTTGTAATATTCGATTGTGAAGCTAATTCTGTCGCATCTGATTCAGTTTGCTAGGTTTGTTTGACATTCTTTTGATAAGTACCACGTTATTTAACTTATTGATTTTTAATTATTTATTAAAATATCATAAAATTATAGTGCGAATCGTATCTAATGTGCAGTATAAAAATTGGCATATTTATGAAGTGGTAAAGTTTACGAAAAGTAAAAGTCGATTATGGTGAAATTTATTAAACATTTTGATAAAATAGTATTAGTCTGTATGTGTAGTGGGTATTAATTTTATGTTATCAAATTTAGTATGTTTATTGACATAATTAGTTTCGCTAATATATTGTAAATGAACATTTTAAATGAAGATGCATTGATAAGATATTTTTTTATTTTTATTAGAAAAACCAACCTACCAAATATTTGGTAACAGATCAAACTGGTTTTTTGATGGACAATAATGAAGATGTCTTACCTACCAAAACATTATTAAATCATTAAACCAAAAGTCACATGATCACATTACGTGTACACTTCAACTTTCTAAAACACATCGTTATCCCCATTTTTTTGATATTTGGGGCGACGTCTTTACAAGCACAGATGCGCTTGTTGACCGGAAAAATAGTTTCCGATGAGGCAGAGACTTTGATTGGCGTCAATATTCTCGTTCAGGGTAGTACATCTCGAGGTACTATCTCAGATATTGATGGTAATTACGCTATCGAAGTCCAAAAAGGAGAAACACTTGTTTTTTCTTACACAGGATTTGACGATCAAAGTATTCTGATCGAAAATCAAACAGTCGTCAATGTAGAATTAAAAACCGCAGCCAATGTCCTGGATGACATCGTTTTGATAGGTTATGGTTCTACCAAAAAATCAGATCTCACTGGTTCGGTTGCTTCTTTAAATGGTGACCAACTCCGTACTTCACTCACAACAAATCTAGATCAAGCGCTTCAGGGTAGGGTAGCAGGTGTACAAGTCACCCAAAACTCTGGACAACCTGGTGGCGCAGCAAGTATCAGAATCCGTGGTGCCAATTCTATTTCTCTATCAAGCGAACCTCTATATGTGATAGATGGCCTTCCTTTTCAAGGTGACGGTGCAGCGACTCCTGGATTTGATTTTGCAGGTGGTGCCAATGGTCAAAATAGAGTCAATCCACTGTCTTCTATAAATCCTAATGACATTCTTTCTATAGATGTTCTCAAAGACGCATCCGCAACAGCCATATATGGATCACGCGGTGCCAATGGTGTCATATTGATTACAACTAAAAGAGGTAAAAAAGGCGAATCAAAAATATCTTATGGTACATATTATGGTATCCAAACATTACAGAAAAAATTGGACTTAATGTCTTTACAGCAATTTGCATCTTACAATACCCAAGTTATCAATGAACAAGGGCTTATTCCTGATCAGCGTTTTGCAGATCCAAGTCTTTTAGGCTCGGGTACAGATTGGCAGGATGAAGTATTCCAAAACGCTGGTAGTTATAGTCATCAATTAACTGTTTCCGGTGGAAATGATAAAACCACTTATGCTATCATGGGTGGATACATGCAGCAAGATGGTATCATTATAGGATCAAATTTTGACCGTATCTCTGCAAGATTGAATCTAGATACAAAGGTTAATGATTGGTTTAAAATCGGAGGCTCACTAGCATTCGCAAAAAATAAAGAAAGAATTACACTCAATGACGGTGGTGATGGTGTCATCATGCAATCTCTTATCATGATGCCTAGCGTAGGTGTGCGTGACATAGATGGTAATTATGATGGCCCCAATATTGCAAATAGCGGCGTCAATTATAATCCTGTAGCTGCGGCCCTTCAGAGAAATAATATTCTCGAAAGACAGAGATTAATGGCAAATGTGTATGGTGATGTAACATTAACGAAAGGGTTAGTATTTAAGTCTGAAATCAGTTTTGATAATAATCATTCTTTAGCAAAAGCTTTTCACCCTACATTTAAATGGGGATCTATCGTCAATAATGAAAATAAACTTAGACAAAGAGAAGAGAACAGTTTTTTCTGGGCAGCAAAAAACTACCTAACATACGATAAATCTTTTGGCAAGCATAATCTAATCACGATGTTAGGAACCGAAGTTCAAAAAGGAACTTACAATGGATCAGATGTCACGGTATTCAATCTTCCTTCCAATGACATTCAGGTCTTGAGTCAAGGTGAGCCATTGGGTCTTCCTGGTGGTTGGCAAGGAGCAAACTCACTTTTATCTTATTTTGGTAGGTTAAATTATAATTTCAATGAGAAGTATCTAGCAACCTTCACTTATAGAGGAGATGCATCTTCTAATTTTGGACCTAATAACAAATGGGCCTATTTCCCATCGGGATCTTTCGCATGGAGAGTGAGCCAAGAAGACTTTTTAAAGGATAGCAAGTTTATGACTAATCTGAAATTAAGACTGGGATATGGATTATCTGGTAATCAGGCAATACCTGCTGGTCTTTTCGAGCCAACGATGCAAACAGTGGCTACACCTTTTGGACCTGGTTACAGACCCGAAAAAATTGCTAATCCACTACTTGGATGGGAAACTACCACACAGACTAATTATGGTGTGGACTTTTCGATCTTTGGTGACAGAATAGACGTAGGTGTAGATATTTATAATAAACAAACAACGGACATGTTATTGGAATCAAGTGTACCTGGTTATCTCGGTGGTTCAAATTTTAATGATATCAAAGCTCCATTTATAAATGTGGGTAGAATGGAAAATAAAGGATTTGACCTTTCTATCACTAGTCGTAACATTAATAAAAATAAATTTGGATGGAGTACTGATGTGGTATTTTCCAAAAATAGAAACCAAGTTCTAGAACTCGATAGTCCTGAAAAAATTTATACACGGAACCTGTATTGGTATAGTGAATTCCAAACAGCCACTATTACAAGAGTGGGCCAACCAATAGGTATGTTTTGGGGATACCAAGTGGAAGGGATCTTTACAGACCAGGCGGACATCCTTAATCACGCAGTACAAATCTCTGATAAAGTTATTACAGAAGACAGACCTAATGGTAGTAATCTTGTGGACAAAAGACAAGGTGTATGGATAGGCGATATCAAATTTAAGGACTTGAATGGTGATGGTGTCATCGATACAGAAGACCAAACCTACATAGGTAATCCAAACCCAGATTTTACTTTTGGTATTACCAATAATTTTAGATTTGGTCCTGTGGATGTTTCTATCTTTTTGAATGGATCTTATGGGGCAGAAATACTAAATTATGCTAGAGTGATCACAGAAGGTCAGACAGGTGTCTACAGCAATCAAGCGACCGTTGTTTTTGACAGAGCACAAGAAAAATTATTAGACCCAAATGGTTCTGCATTAGACCCTGCAAATGTTGTTTTAGCTAATCCTGGTACTAATATTCCTAGACCTAGTAGCAATGACAATAATAGAAATAATAGAATGTCCGACCGATTTATAGAAGACGGTTCTTACATCAGATTACAAAATATCAGAATCGGTTATACACTTCCGACTAGTCTTTTGAGCAAAATCAGAGTACAAAGATTAAAAGTCTATGCTAATTTACAAAACATGGCATTGTGGACCAATTATTCTGGATACGATCCTGAGATTGGTGCTTTCAACCAAAGCCCACTTGTTCAAAATGTGGACATGGGCAGATATCCTACTCCTAGAATGGTGACCGTTGGTTTAGACCTTGATTTTTAATTTATTATATCAAAAAATAAAATAATAAACAGATGAAAAATATATTTAAATATATCCTCATACTACCCGTTTTTATAGTATGCTCTTGTAACGAAGATTTTGTTAGTATACCAATTCAAGATAAGCCTACAATAGCTAGTTATTACACATCTGAAGCTGATGTTAAGGCGGCTACGGCTACTCTATATGGCTTCCCTTGGTTTGAATTTAATGATAAATTTTTCTGGGCAGCAGGTGAGGAGCTTGCAGGAAATTTATACCATACATTTGATCAGGAAGGTCAGTTTCTTTTCTTCTCATATAATGAGGGAAATGCCCATATAAATTCTGGTTGGAGAAGTCTGTATAGAGTGGTTTCATACGCCAATTCTATCATTAATGATATGCCCGTTTTTGCAGCTGGAAAAGTATCTGATGATGCTATTAACAAAGGGATTGCTGAGGCAAGATTTATCAGAGGAACGGCATATTATATGTTGTCAGAGTTTTGGGGAGAAGTTCCTATTGTGGAAAACTCCTTAGATTTGATCTTATCTGGTAATACCAAATTGCCTAAAAATACGCGCAAAAGTGTCTATGAGTTTATCAGAAGAGATTTGACTTTTGCAGCAGAAAATCTTCCTACTTCAGATGCTCCAGGTAGGGTGACTTCATGGTCTGCAAAGGGGCTGCTTGCCAAAGTATATTTAACCATGGCACAGTACAATTTAAATTCGGATGCAGCTGCTTCAGCTGATTATTTTGCAAAAGCAAAGTCATTTGCACAAGAAGTCATTCAGAATAGTGGGCTGAC
>DAOLFJ010000520.1:0-2270 GCA_035326365.1 Saprospiraceae bacterium
AATTAAAGAGTTTAGTGAACTAAACGATGAGATTATTTTGAAGTCAGATTCATAAGGTTTTGATTTTAAGGTAACAAAAATTTAAACATATTCTTAAAGATATTTATTTGATAATCAATTAGTTTTGTCAATTTCAGCAGTCCCTATTTAAAAACCATTTGTAATTTTGTCTGAACCTTGGGGGTTGAACTACGACACTTTCACACTATTTGTCATAATTTTACCCTCAGAAAGTTATAAAATTGAACAATGTGGCATAAAATCCAAATAGATCATTCATGATTAGAGATGTATCCTATATCAAACCACCCATCATGAAAATGGGGAGGTAACATATATACAGCTAAGGTATATATTACCTGCCCCGAACCTAAAAATCGAGAATATTAGATTGGTTCTTTGATGTGACCATTTGTGATACAAAGCAATTTATCATTGCACTTTTATAGTAGTTTCCGACGCCACCATATTGGTTCATTACCACAAATTTCAATATTCTCTTTATCTTTGAATTAATATTTTTTTCATAAAAATCACGCCATCCAAATTAAGCTTGACATAATAAATTCCATTGTTCAAACCTGTAATATCTAGACTTAATTTCTGATTTGTATCATTTAATTGGTTGAAGTCTGTAATTGTGAAAACATTTCTACCCACCATGTCAAAAATTTCTACCGTTCCTATGCTTTTTACATTATGCTCGATTTCGAGATTTATAAATGTAGATGCAGGGTTTGGATATAATCTAAACTTAAGATCAAGAAGGTTATCTACCCAAATGCTTATCGGTTTGCTAACATCCTTTGTCCCATCAAAATCATAAGAAATTAATTGGTACAAGTATAACCCATTTTGTTGTATCTGATCGTCGGTTAATTCATATAACTTTTCAGAATTGGAACTGCCTTTTGCTTTAACTTTCTTTACTGATTCAAAAAGTGTGCCATTGACACTCTTCATTATTTCGAAGTAATCGGTATTCAACTCAGAAGCTGTTTTCCAATACAAATAATTGCTGTTTTCTGTTTTATTCCAACTACCATAAAAATCTATTAGGTCGATTGGTAAAGGCTTAAATTGGTAACCAATGTCTATATTATTTCGGATCGATGCATAACTGATATTCAATACATCGGACTGTCCATTTATTCTGTCCGTAATATCGCTATCTTTATCAGCATCTATCCCTACATTCGGCATTACTAAATCATACATTTCTTGGGTCCCTACTTTGATAAAATAATCGCCCACATCACAAACTTCAAAACTATAAAATCCAGAAAAACCATTGCTAACTGCTGAAATGGTGGTATCTATAGCTTGACTTGGAAATGAAGCATCATATAAATAAATGACAATCCCATTTAGTCCAAGATCAGTGTCATCTTGCACATTAGATTCATCACCATTATCTAGCCAAACATAGTCGCCAATGTATGCACATCTGTAAAAACCTGCATCATAAATCGAAGTATTATCACCCGAGAGAACAGAAAAAATTGATGTAGTGCCACTCGTCTCTTCAGCATCACTGTCTCTTGCATCATCTAGACCAACGTTGGCAGGTGATCTTTTAAAGCTGGTGTCTGGTAGGTCAAATATAATCGAGTAATTACCTGGAATTACATTTACAAAATTAAATTGGCCCATGATGTCTGTAAATACCGTATCATCTACTGAGATACCACGTCCATCTACACCTGTCAACCTAACAAGTGACTGTTCTATTCCTTGTTCGCCAATGTCTTGAATGCCATTTTTGTTACTATCTTCCCATACAAAATCACCTATCGATGCAAACCTAAAATAACCAGCGTAAATATTAGAAATAGTATCCAAAGGCAATACCATAAATGTTGTTGTGATTCCTGTATTTGGATTGGCATCGCTATCGACATTTTCATCACCACCAATGTCCGCCACCGTTGGTTCAAACCCCATAGGACGATCAAACATAACAGAATAATCTCCGGGAACGAGGTCAGAAAATAAATAATTGCCCATCATATCTGAAAAAGTAAGAGCCACCTGAACACCCATGTTATCAAACAATCGGACTGTAGTATTAGGTATGCCGCCCTCTCCTACTTCAAAAATACCATTTGCATTTAAATCCTCCCAAACTAAGCCTGATACAGCACCACATTGGCTTACTAAAACCTGAACATTATCCACCGATGAGCAATCACCTACGGTCACTGTAACGGTATAATTCTGAGTAATATTAGGACTAACCGTGATGCTACGAGTATTAAGACCATTGCTCC
>DAOLFJ010000145.1:0-11300 GCA_035326365.1 Saprospiraceae bacterium
CGTTCAAATCCCAAAAAACCGAGTTGTAATTTTTTAATTTTTCAGCCCGAAGTATGAGTAGTGTTTGAAGTTTTTGTAAGCACTTTTGTATCTTCGGGCTTCTTTATTATAAAAATAGTCCCTTAAAAATTCAAGTATCAATGTCAAGGGCAACGTCCATCCGGCCTTTTCATTTTTAGTCAAAACTTCACAAAATAGCGTTAAAACAGAAAACTGTTTGAGCCAATGCAATAGTCAAACTCGAGCGAACACGAACGCAGTGCCACAAATGCCAAATACGGTCCACCAAATAATAAGGCGAGTTTTTTCGGTTTAGCTATTTTTTGATGTTTTGGCGTTAAGAAAAGGAAAAAGCCTTGACCTTTTGTTTCTTTTGTGTTAAGACAAAAGAAAAAGTATGCAAAACAAGCCTACCAAAGCTAATTTTAATAAGGTGTAACAAATTAGTCTTCATTGATAATATTGAAAACAAATGTGCTTCCTAATACTAAGTACAATGTCAAATAATATTTACAAAATTAGCCTTAACAAACTTAGAATATAAAAACGTATTTATGGAAACTTCCATCAGAAAGTATAAAACTTCCATTAGCAAGTATGGAATTCCTGTTAGCGACTATAAAACTTCTGTTAGCAAGTATAGAATTAGTGTTAGCGACTATAAAACTTATGTTAGCAAGTATGGAATTTCTATTAGCGACTATAAAACTTCCGTTAGCAAGTATGGAACTTCCATTAGCGACTATATAACTTCCGTTAGCAAGTTTAAAACTTCCGTTAGCAAGTATAAAACTTCCGTTAGCAAGTATAAAACTTCCGTTAGCAAGTATGGAACTTTCGTTAGCGACTATAAAACTCTCGTTAGCAACTATGGAATTAGCGTTAGCGAGTATGGAATTAGTGTTAGCAACCTAGATTATTCACCAAACAAACTCTAACCGACCCTTCTCACTCAAAAATCCCATTAACTAAGCAACATATCGAGATTATCCTCTGTCAAATCAGGCATCTCCGCAAGATCTATGATATCACTCGACAATGATTTTTTACTCTCCTGTAGCAATAGTATTTTCTCCTCTATAGAGTTTTTACTGATAAACCTTGTCACCATCACATTATTCTGCTGCCCTATCCTATGCGCCCTTGCGATGGCCTGTCGCTCCACAAATGGATTCCACCACGGGTCTAGGATAAAGACATAATCTGCCGCTGTGAGATTCAGTCCAGTGCCACCTGCTTTGATCGATATCAAAAACACTTGAATATCTGCATTTTCTTGAAACGCATGCACCGCATCTTGCCGTTGATCGGATGAGTTGTCACCCGTGAGTGACACATATGGAATGTTTTCTACTGACAAGTAGTCAGACACTAACTGTAGATGCGCCTTAAAGGATGAAAAGACGAGCACCTTATGATTTGACTTTACGATGGTTTGTATTTGACTCGTGATGTCGTCAAATTTTCCTGATTCGTCTGTGTAGTTTTCGTCTGCTAGTTTGGGATGATTGGCGATTTGTCTCAGTTTGGTGAGCGTTGCGAGTACATGGATTTTGTATTGACCACCCGTTTTGTCTAGACCCAATAAATAATTTCTAGCTGCCGATTTTTCTCGTTCAAATATCTTGGATTGTGCATCCGTCATCTCAGAATAATGGATTTTCTCTATCAATTCTGGTAAGTCGGGCGCTACTTGTTCCTTTGTACGTCTCAGTATGAATGGATCTACAAGCGTTTTTAGATTTTGTATAGCTTGAGCATCTCGAAGCTTTTCTATAGGTGACTGAAAGTGTTCCTTAAAGAAAGCATACGAACCCAATATCTTGGGATTTATAAACTCCATTTGCGACCACAAGTCTGAAAGTGAGTTCTCTATCGGCGTACCACTCAGCGATATCTTATATTTGGTATGAATGGAGTGCAATGCTTTAAATACCTTAGAGTTTTTATTTCTAATCTGTTGACTCTCGTCGAGTATCACATAGGTAAATGTCTGTTTTTTGAGTATTTCCAGATCTAGCACAGCCGTCTGATAGGTCGTCAGAATGACATCAAAAGTTCCTATCGTGCGCTGCGCTCTTTTCCTAGATGGACCTGTGTAATTGAGCACATGTAGCGACGGTGCATATTTCTTCAGCTCTTCCTGCCAGTTAAATACCAAAGAAGCTGGCAAGATGACTAATGCCGCAAGTGGTGTCCTCTGATGCACCTGTATCTCTCCGAATAGATCTAATTGCGTAGCAAAGGTCTGTGGTTGTTTTTCTTGGTGATCATGCTCCTTTGTGTCCATTAGGACAGCAATGGTTTGGAGCGTTTTGCCTAGTCCCATATCGTCTGCAAGACAAGCACCTAGCCCATTCACCCTATGTTTGATCAGCCATTTCACACCATCTTCTTGGTAAGGCCTTAGGGTAGCTTGAAGTTTGGATGAAGGTTTATATTCGATTTCTGTAACGAAGTTTTGTTCATCATTATCAGGTGCAAGATCTTTTTCATGGATCAAGGCAAAATGTTGTTTTGCTAGCCGCCAAGTGATGGCATCTTCTTGTGCAAATTTTACGAGATGTTCGTATTCTGCCATCATTTCTGCACTCAATATGAAATAACTACCATCTTTGAGTTTGAAATACGGATTTTTATCCCTGATATTTCTAAAAAATGCACTGATCGGATAATCAATGCCTGCTATGACTATCCTACCCTTCAGGTCAAACCAATCATAACCAAGTTTAAATTCATTGACCAAAGTGCTTGTTGCAAATGAAATTATTTTACCATCTATCTCTAATGGCCGAGTGATAAAATCCTGTGACAATTGTTGATACACTTTCCCGATGTGGTGTATGGTGTCAAATGTATCTTTGTTATAGACAAACTTCTTGGTATCGTTTTTTATAAAACCACATGCAGCGAGTTTTTCCACATACAGTTCTTCAGCTTGTGCATCTCTGATACATTGATATACGATGACATCATTTTCACCTGATTGACCGAATTCAAGACGTGTTTTCCTTTGATTCACATCGCTATAATAAAATGAGAATCCATCATAATCAAAAGCCAAATCGACGACCCACACGCCTTTTAGAAAGTCATAGATACATCTGATATTTGCTGATTGGAGTGTATTGACTTGGTTCAATTCGAATCCATCTACTTCTATATTTACCTTACCGAGCACGTCGATGATAAATTTCTCAAAGTATGTTTTCGTTAATTTCTCAGGTATGAATACCGTTTCATTTTTATAAAAAGGCGTCAGTTTATTGGCATTTATATGCGAAATCCACACCACCTGATTTTTGATAATGACGATACCCGGATTATTGGCAATGAGTCTAATATCATATTTACATGGCAAAACGGTTTCTGTACCTACCTGAAGAGACAACCTGTAACTAATACCTGTTTGTGTTTTGGCAAAATAAAGCAATGGTTCAGCTTTTTCTCCATAAAAGAACAGGGCTACATCTTTGGCTTTGATCTTTCGTTCTATGTTATAACATAGAGGTGCGCCATTTTCTTTCAGGGTAGTCATCAATTTTGACATCCGCCTATCGATGGTATTTTGAACCAATTGTTTTGTGTCTGCATCTGCAAATAAACTCGTGATCGGTTTTACACCGCGTTTTACACCTTTATTGAATACCGCTTCAATGGCAGGAATGGTCAACTCCTGACATAAGGATATCATAGCTTCATGGTAGGTATCTTTAATATTCAGACCATAACTTTCTAGCGTTTCAGCAATAGCAACGGCACGAATATACCCGAGCGAACCGTCACTATCTACTTGACAAATAATGGCTGTAGGCAAGATCAAACCGAGACCTTCTACCTGATAAAAATTATAAACAATACTATATTCCTCCAACTTTCCCTTCTCTTCCAATGTTGTATTTAACGGTACTTAATTAAGGGCGCAAAGGTATAAAAATTACCAATATTGAATCAATATCTTGGGTATATCTAATTTGTTCTTTACTTTTGAGCTCCTTACAAATAACAACCAAATATGTCCAAACCAAAAATACTTATTACCGGAGCAAATGGCCAAATAGGCCGAGTACTGACCGAAGAGTTGCGCAAATTGCATGGCCAAGATGCAGTTTTAGCCACCGACATCGCCAAACTTCCCGTCACCATCGAACCCTTTGAATTCCTAGATATTCTGAATCATCAAAGGCTTACAGAAATTGTAGAAGATCATAAAATCACACAGATCTATCACCTCGCGGCCATCCTATCTGCAAATGGCGAGTGGAATCCCATCAAAACTTGGAATATCAACCTTAATGGGCTGCTCTCAATCTTAGAATTGGCCCGTGAGAAAAAATTAGACAAGGTGTTTTTCCCTAGTACGATAGCCGTTTTCGGCAATACGACTCCGAGACAGAATACACCACAAGACGTACCTTTATTACCTACCACCGTCTATGGTATGAGCAAAGCGACAGGTGAACTTTGGTGCAATTATTTTCACCAGCGATATGGTGTAGATGTCAGATCACTGAGATATCCTGGTATTATCGGATGGCAATCTCTACCTGCGGGTGGCACTACGGATTATGCCGTGGAGATCTTTCACGAAGCGCTTAAAAATGGTCAATATGAATGTTTCTTAAGTGAAAACACTCGTCTCCCTATGATGTATATGGATGATGCCATCAAAGCCACGATAGACCTTATGGAAGCCGACGCTGATAGAATAAAAATAAGATACGCTTACAATCTTGCAGCAATGAGTTTCACACCTGCTGAGATAGCTGATGAAATCAGAAAACATATTCCAGATTTCAAAATCACATACAAACCAGACTTCCGTCAAGACATCGCAAAAACATGGTCAGAAACCATCGATGATACAAATGCAAGAGTAGATTGGGATTGGAAACCAGCTTTCGATCTGAGTAGCATGACAGATGATATGTTGATGCACCTAAGAGAAACCATTTTGTAAAAATAGAGTTTTAAAAGAATGTTTATTTTTACGGCATTAATAATCAAGCGTTTCCCTTCAGTGATAGGGTAAAAAACGGTTGGTTATTAATGCATTTTTAGATTTAGCAGTGCACTATCCAAATTAATATTAAAATTAAAAAATAATGAACAACGATACCATAAATACTATCACATCTATAGCAAATGAACTCCAAGACCTAAAAGATAATGGACTCTTCAAAGCAGAAAGAATAATCACCACGCCACAAAGTGCCACCATCAGCACAACTGCAGGAGGGGAAGTACTCAATTTTTGTGCAAATAATTACCTAGGACTTTCGTCCAATGAAGAAGTCATCGCAGCTGCCAAAGAAGCCATAGATAGTCATGGTTTTGGCATGTCATCTGTCCGTTTTATATGCGGTACCCAAGACATCCACAAAGAATTAGAGCAGAAAATCGCAGCCTTTGTAGGCCAAGAAGACGCCATCCTATACGCAGCTGCCTTTGATGCAAATGGTGGATTATTCGAACCATTATTGAATGAAGAAGATGCCATCATTTCAGATATGCTCAACCATGCTTCTATTATAGATGGTATCAGATTGTGCAAAGCAAAGAGATATCGATACGAAAACAACGACATGTCCGACCTAGAAGCCAAACTTCAGGAAGCAAAAGCTGTAGGAGCAAGAAGAATATTGATAGCTACCGATGGTGTGTTTTCTATGGATGGCATCATAGCCCAAATCGACAAAGTGTGTGACCTTGCAGACAAATACGGAGCCATGGTCATGGTAGATGATTGCCATGCTACAGGATTCGTAGGCAAAACAGGACGTGGCAGTGCTGAGCATTCAGGCGCATTTGGCAGAGTAGATATTATCACTGGTACTTTCGGGAAAGCACTAGGTGGAGCATCAGGTGGATTTACGGCAGCTAAAAAGGAAATAGTAGAGTTGTTAAGACAAAAATCAAGACCTTATTTATTTTCCAACACACTTGCACCATCCATCGTAGGTGCATCTATAAAAGTATTGGACATCCTAAGCAAAAGTACTGCTCTGAGAGATAAACTTGAAGAAAATACAAAAGTGTTTAGATCAGAAATGACAAAAGCAGGATTTGATATCATACCAGGCACGCATGCCATCACTCCTGTTATGCTTTATGACGCACCATTAGCTCAGAAATTTGCATCTGCATTATTGGCAGAAGGTATTTATGTGATAGGTTTCTTCTTCCCTGTAGTACCAAAAGGAAAAGCAAGAATCCGCGTCCAAATAAGCGCAGGCCACGAACTTGAACACATACATAAAGCAGTGGCAGCCTTCACAAAAGTAGGCAAAGAATTAGGTGTAATATAAAAGAAGAAATTAAGACCTGTAAGGTCGGCTCATAATTTACCCTTGGATTTTAATCCAAGGTACAACATCATGTAGCATCGGATTAAAAATCGCGATGCCAAATATGAACCGATGCTACACATCTCATAAATAAAAAGGCATGAGATATTTCAACTACCTATGATGTCAATCCAAGGCATCACCACCATAAAAGACCTGTAAGGTCGGCCCATTAAATACCCTTGGATTTTAATCCAAGGTACAACATCATGTAGCATCGGATTTTAATCCAAGGTTTATCACTTACCCTTGGATTTTAATCCACCCTTTATCAAATAGGTTCCTGAAAAATGTACTTCTCATCATACTCAATGCCAAATGAGTTAAGCAACTCTACATACTCTTCCAAAAATTTCTTTTTTCCGTGATGCTCTTCTTGATTTTCTACATATTTAATCACCCTATCTATATGCGATTTATTGTATGAGAAAGAACCATACCCAACTTGCCATTCAAACCTTTCTTCTGTCAATTTATGATCATTAATATACTTTGATGATTTTGCTTTTACAATTTTCATTAAATCTGATTGCGAAATATTTTTCCCGAAGGCAACAAGACAATGCACATGATCTTCCACACCATTTACAATTAAGGTCTTGCTATCATTTTCATTAATCAAATTACCAATGACACCAAAGACCGTACTTCGCCATTCTTTAGCAAGCATAGCACGGCGATACTTAACCGCAAAAACAAACATAATATAAACCTGATGATAAGTATTAGCCATAATATATTTTTTTAGCCGATTAACAAAGTTTACACAAATCTAAAAGAAATTTAATTTGCAGTATATTTTTCCCATCACAAAATTTAAAATCAAATCAAATCAAATTATCCATCCCAGACCTGTAAGGTCGATTCATAATATACCCTTGGATTTCAATCCAAGATAAATCAAAATCCATTAAACACCCAAAGATTTCAATCCAAGGTAAATCAAAATCATACTTAAACCCAAAGATTTCAATCCAAGGTAAATCAAAATCCATTAAACACCCAAAGATTTCAATCCAAGGTTCCCATCTACCGATCCCTCGTTTCCATCACCCGATTCACCTCCACACTTTTTATATCTCTATCACCCTTTAGCAATTTGATCATCTCCTTCTGGCTAATAAGCTTCAGATTAAAGGATACTAACCAATAATTGAGACCAGGGGACACTTTTTTGATTAATTGTAGGTCATATCTTTGGTACTTTTGGAACCAGTTTGTGAGAGATACATTTTCAGCGGGCTCTACAATCAATTGATTATCAGTAACTTTGTTATCATCTTTGTTGGTAGCAACACCATTAGGGTTATCTGCCGCTTTCTCCAATTTCCATCCTGTGCTATTAGCTAGTTTTTCAAGTTTGTATTGCAATTGTAGCAAATCTTTGGGCCTATCTGTCCTACCACTGATGGTTTTACTTTTTTGTCCGTTATGATACGTCATCGTAATCAATGGTAAATCCACAATTTCTGAAGGATACTCAGATGGCAAATCCATAAAACCGATCGCTTCGAACTCTTTTTGCAAGGCATTAAGTTCTTCTTTGGTCACGGTTTTTGAAAACAAACCCAGCTTTTCCGAATGTAATATTCCCTCGAAGGTTACAAACCCATCTTTGTAAATATGGAAATTATATACAGCACACTTGCCATAACAAGACCCTTTTTTTAGGCTGATGATAATATCATTTTCTTTCAACTTTGAAATATCTTTTGTCGAACTACAACTTATAAAAGTAAGTAGGGTAAATAAAATAAACATCCTGAATATCATATGATTAAGTTTAAAAATGCTTAGAAAATAATTTTATGAATGATCTCATATTTCATCAACAATCATCTAATGACAACTACTTTATGAATGCCCTTACTAACTGATTGATCTAGAAACTCCACAAAATAACTGCCTGAGACTTTAACATTTGTAAAATCAAGTTTTCCATTCTGTACCTTATCTTGATGGATTATTTGTCCATGAATATCTAGGATTTTATACCTGATATTACTGCCCTTCTCAAGACCTTGTACAAAACACTCATTTTGACCAGAAATAACCGTAGGATAAACCTTCCAACCAACTTCATCATTTGTACCAGATATCACTTTCTTTTTTACTACATTTACT
This sequence comes from Saprospiraceae bacterium, assembly GCA_035326365.1. Lineage (GTDB taxonomy): Bacteria > Bacteroidota > Bacteroidia > Chitinophagales > Saprospiraceae > OLB9. The sequence continues at coordinate 8,472 of DAOLFJ010000145.1, forward strand.
TCCACATCATCAAAATAAAATCCATCAGCTTCGACACCACCATCACTTACGAAAACAAATTTTAACCAAACTTGCTTTTCATTCAAAAAGTCAGATAAATTTATTTCTTCTTTCACCCAATCAGACTGAACACCATCGTATATCGGATTATTGAATGACTGATCTTGTGTTCCAGTTCTTGTATATAAACCACATAATGGAATAAAGTCATTATTATCTCTAGATGCTAAAACTTGTACATAATCGTACCCTGCCTCTATAGCCCACTTTGCATAAAAACTCAAATATGCATGGTCACAATCTTCTAAGCTGAAAGGTGTTTTGATCGTTGTTTCTATCTGTGTGTTTTCTAAGTAGTCTGCATCAGGAGAGTCCGTCATAGCTAAAGGAGCAGAATAAAACTGACTGCCAGTAAGTTGCCATTGACTGTTATCAAAATTAATATTGGAATCCAATTTATCGGTCAATACATTCACTAATTTTCCACCTATCCAATCTTTCGTAATCGTTTTATCAGAAGTTATGCCTTCATTATCTACACTTAGCGTAAAACTTATTCCGTTTTCATAATTAAGTGTCGTATCAATGGTCAATGTATAGATTAATTCGGTGTTTTCAGATTGACCCAATGCCACACTCCTTAGAGAGTTATTGACTAGAACACCGTTTGTATTAGATAACAAAATAACATTAGCGACTCCATCTTTCAGACCTGCTCTGCTTACATTAATCCTTATCTCTTTTTGAGAAGGTGACAAATAACTTTGTGTTACAACTTCATTTGCTTCATAATAACTAAGAGTTACAAGTGCTGTAGCTAGATTCATCCACATACAGGACCGATTTAAATAGTCAATATCAACTTGTGGTGGCCAGAACGATGGACCTACTTCAGGTGTATATGAGTATATCTTTGCTTTTTCTCCTTGCTCTCCGTACATCCAATCATCGCTATCACCATTTACGACATATCCTACTGTTTCAGTTCCTGTTCCCATGAGAAATTTATTTTCTCTGTTCATGACCCTACCTATGGTTTTAAAAAGTTTATCTTCATCAGTAATACTATCATTGTATCCCCATGGATGAATCAAATAATTACCAAACGTGTGGTAGTTTTGAGCAATTTTAAAATCATTATCCAAACACAATTTGCGAATAGCTTGGGTTTCGGGCTCTGAAAACCCTGAAGTGCCTCTGTAGGTCTGCGAGTTAGGATTGTTTGATGAACCGAAATTATCAAATCCCCAGAAAAATCCATAATTTCTATTAAGGTCCACTCCTTTTAATTCCCCCAATGTATCTCTATATGCATTTTTACGCCAAAGTCCTCCACCTAATGGATTTGATTGCTGATTAAGTAAATAGCCATCCGGATTTAGACAAGGAACAAAGTACATTTGAGTTTCGTCTACGATACGTTTTACAACAGCATCCGTTTCGTAATTTTCTAATAAATACCAGAGATAAAAAATCATTTGGCTAAGACTATTAGGTTCCCGCGCATGATGTAAAGCAGTGTATAATACTTTGGGTTCATCTTCTTCTGTATTAGGATTATCTGATACTTTAAGATATTTTATGGTATTCCCTTCATAGGTCGTAAAACCCGAAATCTCTTGTACAGGACTGATGAGATTGGGGTATCTTAAAGTCATGGAATCTAAGATGTCTAACATCTCTTTGTATGTAAAATATCCATTCATATAACCCTCAGTATATTGTTCCGGTGTTTTGTAAGGATATTCGTTTTCCGGTGTAGATAAGCATCCTTGTCGTTGGAGCGTCTGCTTATTAGATAATTCACTTGGTCTATTTTGAGCACTGTAGTAAGACGCTACATCATCTATTAAAATGTCTACTTCAAATCCAAGATTACGAATGATTGAGATTTCTGATTCAGAAAAATCATTTACGAAGTATTTATTTTTGATAAAGATACCATGATCCGTTTCCAAACCTGCTTTTGCAAGTTCACGGATATCTCTCCCTATCAAATTGACCTTTACCTTAGCGTATTTGGCATGTAATAAATCTTGAGAAAAACCCAATTGGCCAAATAATACAAAACATACAACAAAAATGGATAAACCCTTCATGTGAAAACTAATTTATAATTGACCACAATGATAAGGATAAAAACCATAATCTACTGAGGAGAACAGCTATATTTTAATTTTCTAGACTTTTATGCCACCGTTAATACAAATCAAATATTTTTCTTTGTGATTTGTTAATAGCCACTATAATTATTTCTTTTTCATTGGAAGAATAATTGGGACTGCTTCAGATTGGTCTTTCATTTTTAGTTAAAACTCTGCATAATTGCGCTAAGTACAGAAAACTGTATGAGCCTTTCTAGTCACGTCTTTTCGGTGAACAAGTAAATATTAAAGTGAAGAACGAAATTTAAATTTTGACTTTGAAAATTTAAATACATAACGCTAATTTAGCCTTTATTGGACAAATAAATTATAATTAATTAAAGTTACCATCGTTATTAAGATCAAGTTATCACAACAATGGCCTCTCAGTATACGCCACAATCAATAAATCATAGGTAGACAAAAGTCCTACTAATATCCCATTCTGATCTACTACAGGCAACGCATGAAAATAATTTTCCTTAAATATCTGCATACACTTTCTACATGTATCATCAGGAGAAACTTTCATGACATTTGTAATCATAAGGTCTTTCACGAGATTGGTCGTAAGTAAAAAAGTGTTTTTCCTTTCACTTTCAGGTAGATTAAACCTTGTGCCCCAATCTTTTAAAAGCAAAATATCAGATTTTGAAACCATTTCTTCAAATCGACCTTTCTCATC
>DAOLFJ010000521.1:0-2256 GCA_035326365.1 Saprospiraceae bacterium
AGAACCATAACCTATTGATTAGCAACTAAGAAAATTTTTAAACATACTCTAATAATGGGTTATTTTGGTTCATCTTATTCCTGATATAAAACGACCATAGAAATAGCAGGTACTTTTATTTCTCCGCGTGTAGGTGTATTCATATTGAACTCATCTCCCCAAACAGCTAATTTCCAATCTTCTTTCAATTTGTATTTGACGATTTCTGGTCTTGCATTATAAATGACTAAAATATTTTTCCATTTGTCATCATTTGCATGATTGCTGATTTGGAAACTAATCAGTCCATCTTCGACTTTTTGGAAAGAGAGATTTTTAAGAACATCTTCTTTTTTGGTCATGAAGAATGCAGGGTGGTTTTTGCGGAGTTGGATCAGGTTTTTATAATATTCCACAACATTTTTACTTTCTGATTTCCATCTCCAGTCTATTTGATTGATACTATCTGGTGCATTGTAGCTATTATGATTTCCCTTTTTGGTACGTAACATTTCTTCACCCGCATGTATGAAAGGAATTCCTTGGGATGTCAAAACGACTGCATTAGCTAGTTTGTTCATAGCCATGATCTCAGCATTAGTCGCATCGGGGCGAGATATTTTGAGCTTATCGAAAAGCCCAAGATTGTCATGACATGAAACATAATTTACAGATTGCCAAGGCTCATTTGCCCATGCTTTATTAGAATTATAAGTTAGTGCGTTGTCCACCTGAGGATGTGAGATACATCCTACTATACCCATTTTGACAGACTCTTCAGCTCCTTTTTTACCACTTACAAAACCTTTATCTTTATCATCAAAAACAGAACCTTTCAGCCCATCTCTGATTTCATCTGAGAAAGCAGCTACTTGTGGCATCTGTGCTACATTTGCTTTTAAAGACCTACTTGATACTGGTAGTGGTGAGTCACCTGCTGTCCAACCTTCGCCATAAATCAGAATATTTGGATTGATCTCTTTAAGTCGTTTGGTAACAGCATTCATGGTTTCGATATCGTGAATGGCCATCAAGTCAAATCTAAAGCCATCGATGTGGTATTCTGTTGCCCAATAAGCTACAGATTCTATGATGAATTTTCGCATCATCGCTCTATCTGAGGCAGTCTCATTGCCACATGCAGAAGCATCAGATCTTTTGCCATTATCCCATTGTCTGTAATAGTACCCCGGAACTTCAAGATTAAAATTGGAATTGTCATACACACCCGTATGATTGTAAACGACATCTATCACCACGCCAATATCTTGCTGATGGAAAGCTTGTACCATTTCTTTAAATTCTTTGATTCTTACTTCACCTCTGTAAGGATTGGTCGAATATGAACCTTCAGGCACATTATAATTGATAGGATCGTATCCCCAATTAAATTGCGGTTTGTCTAGCTTGCTTTCATCTACGGAATTGAAATCACACGTAGGCAATAAATGAACGTGTGTAATGCCAAGTTCTTTCAGATGATCTAATCCTGTTCCCACTCTATCTGGTCCTTTACTTCCTTTTTCTGATAGCCCTAGGTACTTTCCTTTATGGACAATACCCGACTCTGGATGAATAGAAGCATCACGGACATGTAACTCATAAAGAATAGCTTCATTTGGGAAATTGATAGAAGGTCCACGATCTTTTTCCCAATCGATAGGGTCAGTACTTTTGAGATCAATGATCATGGCGCGTTCTCCATTCACACCTAGTGCTTGTGCGTAGATACCAGGCGTTTCATTGAGCCAAGAGCCTTCAGTTTTGACTTGATAAGTGTAATAAACACCTTGTACATCTCCTCTCACCGTAATTTTCCAAATGCCATCTTCTCCTTTTTGGAAATCAGAAGTACTCAAGGCTGTTCCACCATTTCCAGCTCTATAAAGTCGCAATTTGACTTCTTCTGCTATTGGAGACCATATTGTAAATGTTGTTGATTCTGGTGTGTATCGTACCCAAAGATCAGCATCTGTTGGTGTGGGATAATCGTTAAAGTTTGGTGCCACTTGACCTTTGGAAGTGATAGAAATCAACATTGATAGGATCATGAAAAATGGGAAGATATATTTTTGTGTCATGAATATTGGCTGTTTTAAAAGACAAAAGTAAGGATCAGAATTGCAATAAATGACTGATTTCGTCAAAATCTAGAAATTAAAAGAAGAATGGTGTATAATTTCTTTTTTTGTTTAATGTATAATTGTTTAATGTTTAAAGGATGTTAATGCCTGAATAACGTTGACCGTTTTAAACTAATTCGTTTTCATAAATTTC
>DAOLFJ010000522.1:0-2242 GCA_035326365.1 Saprospiraceae bacterium
GTATTTATACGTATGTGAAGTGTATACTTTTTTACATTTTTTTTACAATTTCTTAACATTTGTTATATAATAATTATATGTAATGTATTAAAGCTTGATCTGATCAATTTTCACATATAGTGTTTATTTTTAATGTATAAAATAAAATTTATCTATTTTAGTCAGACGGTTAATTTTCTTTAGTAAAAGGTCACTTTTAGTGAGTGAATGGGATATTATCTGATTGAGATGTAAATTATAATTTTGTAGTTAGCTTTATAGGGTCACTGTACCTAATTCGGCAGCTAGTTCGTTTCGTTCTTTTAGTAGTACTTGGAGAACTTTCAAATTCAGCATATACTCTTCAGATTCCCTTTCTACAGGCGTTGCTTTGTCTAGATAGGTTTGGACTTGACGGATGACACGTTTTGATTTTCTTAGTTGTAGTCTTTTTAATGCATTGGTTGCATCCCGAACGTAGTTTTCGTCTGGCATTTTTTGGGTTTGTAGGGTGATCTCTTTTTTTGCCCAATCTGCGTATATATAAGGTGAAGACATGGCATCCACTGCGAATTTTCGGACTTCTTCATCTGGATGACTGGTGTAATAAGCGCCACTGATCGTATTTTGTTCTTTTAGTTGTTCTTTAGTTACGGTGATTATCTTTTTATAAAGTTCTATGTCAAATTCGTCCATCAGACTTTCTAAAGTATCGACCATAAATTGAGCTAGGATTTGACCTTGTTCGTCATATACTTTATCACCATAATTGACTAGGATCGAACAAACTGCTCGCTCTTGATGGGCATCGTTTTTGACCAATTCAACTTGATCCGTTGATAATATGGGCTTTGGATTTAACCATGCCTCTTCATCAAGCGCATATGGTGGCTGTTGACTTCCATTTTGGCGATCGTCTTCTTGTTGTTTGCGTTTGAAACCTTCTTTTAGTACTTTATTGACTTCACTATTTAGGACTTCATCACTTAAGTCAAGCATGCTTGCACACTGTCTAATATATAAAGTGCGTTTGAATGTTTCTTGTACTTTTGCTATGGAACTGACGATGTCGCGTATAGCTAGTGACTTTTTAATAGGATCATTGCTCGTTTCTTCTAGTAGGATTCGTGTCTTAAAAAACAAAAAGTCTTCTTCATTATCTTTGAGAAAAGCTTGGAATGCTTCCGTTCCTTGGGCAGCTAGGAAAGAATCTGGATCTTGACCATCTGGGAGCAGGACCAACTTCACATTCATATCAGACTCTAAGACTAAGTCAAGACCACGGAGGGCAGCCTTTATACCTGCGGCATCACCATCATAAATGATTTTAATGTTTTTGGTGTGTCTTTTGATCAGTCCTATCTGCTCTTTTGTCAAGGATGTACCTGAGGAAGCTACTACATTTTCTATCTTGCCTTGATGAAGAGTGATCACATCTGTGTAACCTTCGACAAGAATACATTCATCTTCTTTTCTGATGGCATCTTTGGCAAAATAAAGACCGTACAAGACGGCACGTTTATTATATATCTCCGATTCTGGAGAATTGATGTATTTAGGTTGTTTTTTGTCAGAAGATAATGTTCTACCAGCAAAAGCAATGACTTTGCCACTGACGTTGTGGATGGTAAACATCACTCTAGCTCTAAAGAAGTCTAAATCAGATTTAGAGGTTAATCCCAAGGAACGAAGGTGTTCGATGTTGAATTTTTTATCTATGGCTTTTTTGGTAAATTCATCTCGATCTTCAGTGGCGTAGCCGAGTTCAAATTTTTTGATGGTGGCTTCTCTGAATCCTCTTTCTTTAAAGTAGCTCAGACCAATGTTTTTGCCTTCTGCTCGATTAAATAGCGTATCGGTGAAGTGGTCTCGGGCAAATTCATTGACGATGTAAAGTGAGTCGGTAATAAGTTTTTGTTCGATATTTTCAGTCGTACTGACTGTCTCTTCGATGGTTATATTGTATCGATTTGCCAAAAACCGGATGGACTCAGGGAAGCTTATTTTCTCATGGTCCATAATAAACCTTACGGAGTCCCCACCTTTGCCACAGCCAAAACACTTATAAATATTTTTGGACGGCGATACGGTAAATGAAGGTGTTTTTTCATCATGAAAAGGACAATTACCAATCATATTAACACCACGACGACGCAAGTTGATGAAGTCACCAATGACTTCTTCTACCCGTGCAATGTTCATGACATCTTGAATGGTTTTTTGTGTTATCATTTTAAGGTTAAGACTTAGGTTAAGGTTAAGG
>DAOLFJ010000146.1:0-11226 GCA_035326365.1 Saprospiraceae bacterium
GATTGGGGCTGAAGTCATGGCTTATAAAGTTTGTTTTATCACTTATGGAATAAAGTTGGTAGGCAAGGAGTATAGTGCATGGGAAATCATAGACAAGGTAGCTGCTGACGAAGCAGTTTCATTTTCAGAAGCAGAAAAATCATTGATAAAAATACTCAAGACTTGGTCGGATATCAGTGAAGTCATTCCATTAGGAGATAAATGGAAAAATGGATTGATGATCTTAAAGCCTGATGATGCATCTTTAAAACCAAAAGAAATTCCTATAGATACATTCTTTCATAAAATCGTGATGGTGAGAGACAGGCTTAGAGTAATGGAGCAAAGAATCAATGCTAGTCAATTGTTAGACGAAGATAAAGTCAATCTTCAACAATATATTACTAGGATTTATGGAAGTCTTACGACTTTTAATGTTTTATTTAAGAATAAAGAAGATCAGTTTGTAGGTGATAAGGGCGAGTAATTTTTATTTATTTCATTCGCTTATTAATCAATCATATTTAATTGTCTAATTTGAGATACTGACAGGATTAGAACCCATCTTATTAAAATATATAGCGTTCAAAAAACATTTTGGATGGAAGTTGTGTATTGTTAATAGCAATATTTGAAATACGGTAGTCTTAGTGATTCTTTATATGAAATCCTAAAATACCACAACAGAATAAATCATGAAGATTGTATTTTTTGGATTATTGACAATAATGACGGTATTTGGATGTATATCTCCCAATAGTACTTTTGAGAAGATACCACCGGGTATTTGGCGTGGCGCGCTTTTACTAGATCGTGCGCCTGTGTCAAAATATGGTGATGATAGAGATATTGTCAAAAAGTTTGATTACGATTCAGAATTGCCTTTTAATTTTGAAGTGGTGTATGATGACGAATCAAATTTTCACATCATTATCCACAATGACACAGAAAGAATAAAGGTTGCAGATATTACTTTCGGGAGAGATAAAGCTACTGCCAAAGATACGGTTATTATTAATTTCCCCATTTATGATTCATATATTAAAGCCATATATGAAGATGGTGTGATGGAAGGAGATTGGGTAGTCAATTATCGTGAAAATTATAGCATACCTTTCAAAGCAGTACATGGCGTAGCTGATCGATTTACCATGGTAGATAATGAAGATACGCTAAATGTTGCTGGAAAATGGAATTGTACTTTTGACATCGGTGCCGAAAGTGAATATAAAGCTGTAGGCATATTCAAGCAAGATGGCAAAAAAATAGCTGGCACTTTTTTAACTGAAACTGGAGATTTTAGATATCTCGAAGGTATTGTTTATAAAAAGAAAATGTATTTGTCTGTTTTTGATGGATCTCATGCTTATATGTTTTTGGGCAAAGTGATGGAAGATGGTACGCTGACTGGAACATTTAGGTCTGGAAGTCAATACACAACTAACTGGGAAGGAACACGTGATGAATCTGCATCCTTGCCAAATGCTTATGATCTCACCAAAAAAGTGAATGATGAAGCATTAAGTTTTAGTTTTCCTAATGTCTCTGGACAGCAGATCAATCTGAATGATGAAAAGTATAAGGGTAAGACGAAGCTGATTCAGGTAATGGGTTCGTGGTGTCCCAATTGTATGGATGAAACCGTCTTTTTGCAAGAATATTTTAAGAAGAATCCAATGGATGATGTGGCAATTATTTTATTGGGATTTGAACGATATAAGGATGAAACAAAATCTATAGCATCGTTAAAAAGATTTAAAGAAAGGATGGGTATAAATCACGAAGTGCTGTACGCTGGCTATTATGACAAAGAAGCGGCGAGTGAAAAATTGCCTCAGCTAGATAAGATCATTTCTTATCCGACCTTACTTTTCGTAGATAAAAATAATAAAATCATCAAAATACATACTGGATTTTCAGGACCCGCAACACCTGGATATATTGATTTTGAAAAAGAATTTACCAATACACTTAATTCCGTAAGATCAAAATAGAAAAATATGTCTGTTCCATTCTCAAAGATTGCTTTAATTACTGGTGCTTCCTCTGGGATAGGAAAAGCCACTGCCCACATTTTCGCTAAAAATGGTTATAATCTGATCATTACAGGTCGTCGAAAGGAAAGGTTGGAAGAAGTGAAAACCAAATTGGTCAAAAAATATGGTGTGGATATCATAGCTTTATGTTTTGATATCAGAGACCATGCTGCTGTCAAAAAAGCCTATAAATCACTCAAAGCAGACTGGAAAAAGATCGATATACTTGTCAATAATGCTGGTCTTGCAAAAGGATTTAGTCCTATACACGAAGGAAATACAGATGATTGGGAAACGATGATCGATACAAATGTCAAAGGATTGTTGTATATCACAAGATTGGTCAGTCCTGACATGGTTGCGAGGAAAAAAGGGCACATCATAAATATATGTTCTACGGCAGGACATGAAGTTTATCCAAATGGAAATGTTTATTCAGCAACAAAATATGCGGTGGATGCTTTGACAAAATCTATGCGTCTCGATCTTTATAAACATGGATTGAGGGTTAGCCAAATTTCTCCTGGTCACGTCGAAGAAACCGAGTTTGCCTTAGTCCGATTTGATGGTGACGAGAAAAGAGCAAAGATATATGAAGACTTTGTACCACTTAAAGCAAAAGATGTAGCGGAAACTATATTTTTTGTAGCTACAAGACCAAAACACGTTAATATTCAAGATATACTTATTATGTCCACTCAGCAGGCTGGAAGTAATTTTATAGATCGGAGTGGGAGAGAGTAGTTGGTAACTCGGAGAAGGAGAGACGGTAGTTGGTAGCTCAGTGGGAGAGAGAAAGTAGTTGGTAGCTCGGAGTGAGAGAGACAGTAGTTGGTAGCTCGGAGTTAGTAGTTATAAGAGACCATATATAAGAGATCAGTTAAGAGTTGATTTAGTATTTAGTATGGATTAGTAGTTGGTAGCTCGGAGTTAGTAGATTGTAGGAATTAGTTGGGAAGCATGAAGATCTGAACTTTTATATTATATTTTTTGTTTTTCTGAATAGTTTAAATTAATTTAAGATGAGAGTATTATTGGATATAAAAGATGATAAAGCTGTTCATCTCTTGGAGGTATTAAAAAGCCTTCCATATGTAAAGACCGTTACATTATCTGACGAGAAAGCTATGCTAATGGAAGATATAAAAGAAGCGGTAGAAGAACTAAAACTAATAAAGCAAGGTAAACTTGAAGGTATTCCAGCAAAACAACTTTTAAATGAGCTATAACATAATAGCAGTACCATCTTTTAAAAGAGCTATTAAAAAGTTGGCTAAAAAGCATGGCTCCTTAAAAAATGATCTAGCTGTTTTATTTAAAAGTTTAGAGGAAAATCCAATTCAAGGAACATCTTTGGGTAAAAACTGCTACAAAATACGATTGGCAATATCATCCAAAGGGAAAGGTAAAAGTGGTGGTGCAAGGCTAATTACAAATATTGTCATTGATGATGAAAAGGTTTATCTATTATCCATATATGAAAAGTCCGAAAAAGAAAACTTGACGGATAAAGAACTAAACGATCTCTTGAGTTTTGAAGCAAAGTAAATTATTATTTTCCCATTTTTCAGATTTAGACCCAATTCAAAGATGGCTCAAAGTTAGAAACGCAATTTTCACTAAATCACATAATCACAAGATCACCAGATCACCAGATGACATAATACCAAAACATTTACAAATGTAAGATCCTTGTAGAATAAATCATTGGTTTTACGATCTCTTTATTTTGTACATCTGAAGGGACAAATTGCCAAGGTGTCACTTGTTTGTCCCATGCGAAATCGGCATCTAACATATATTTTTTCCTAAATTCGTTGGGTGTGAATCCTCGGTACTTTTTGAATAATCTGTTGAAGTTAGCTATGTTGTTAAATCCTGATGAGTAGCAAATTTCACTGATTGTTTTATCAGATTCTAAGATGAGTTTGCAAGCTTTGCCAAGTCTTAAGTCAATCAAAAAGTCGCTATAACTTCTGAAGGATTGTCTTTGGAAGAATCGACTGAAAGCATTTTCGGTCATTTGCACTTGATCAGCAACGTCACTGATTTTAAAATTTGGGTCCGCATAATGCTGCATGATGTACGCATAAGCAATCTGAATGCGATTATTGTTAGTTTTTGGTCCGCTTGTGTCAAATTCTAAGAAGGATAAAAAACGTCGCTCTGTTCCTTTGGAAAGTACATCCAAAAGTTTGAGAAAAGAAATGGTATTATCAAACCCTTTGTTTTCCGTCATTTCTATCATGATGTTTTTTGCCGCTTCGAAAGTTTTTCCAGAGTATTGAATGCCCTGAACTGATTCTTTGAGTAAGTTCCTGATGGCAAAAAAACTATCTTTCATCATCATGCTTGCAGAAAATTGATTTGCATCAAATTGTATAGTGATGACTCTATATGGTTGATTGTTTTTAAGCAATGTTTCATCTCCATACCATTTATGATTGAGATATGGGCCTAGCATTACCAAGTCATTATCTTCATAGTTTTCTGTTGAATCACCAACCACTCTTTTTCCTGACATGCCCATGACGAGATTAATTTCTATCTCTGGATGATTGTGGATTGGGTAATCAAAACCATTATTGGTAGAATCAAGAACAACACAAATATCATTGTCCTTTAAAGGCGTATTTTCACGAAAAACGTTCATATTATAAAAATTTGAGCTTAGAGTACTTATAAAATTTCATTGCTTGAATCAGCTTCTAAAACTTAAACTCATTAATAATCAAACGTTTTCACCCTAACCCTAAAAGGAAACGTTTGATTATGCTTAATGATTACGTAACATAACAATAAAGCATGCAAATTGTCATTTATTCAGTCATTATATAATGCAAATTAAGTAATAAATCATAAAAGTATCAATAAATGTCATTAAAGTATCAGATTGATGCTGTATATTGATATAAATTTGCTCCATCGGAATAACAATTTAATTGCTTGAAATGATGAGAATAAGTTTTTTTAGTTTGGAATACATTCGGAAAGTAGTCCATCTTTTTGTAATTGGATTATTTTTGACACTATCTTCTGCTGCCAGTGGGCAAGCAATTACTATAAAAGGCATCGTGACGGAATCAGGTGGAGTACCAATGATAGGTGTAGCCATTTCTGAAAAAAACACATCCAATGGAACCATCTCAGACATAGATGGTAGCTATGCTATCAAAGTGAGTTCTGAAAAAGCGACATTGATCTTTAATTATTTAGGCTATAAAGTGCAAGAAGTAGCTGTAAACGGTCGCACGAGCATTGATGTACTGTTGGAGCAAGATTCCCAAGTGTTGGCTGACGTTATTGTGACTGGATATCGGAAGGAAACTAGGACAGATGTGTCTACTGCCATTTCTTCCATCAAGTCTCGTGATATTGAAAAATTAGTAGTATCTGGTGTGGAGCAAGCTTTGCAAGGCCAAGCGCCTGGTGTATCTGTGACTCAAGTTACTGGTTCGCCTGGTGATGATATTGCGGTCAGAATTCGTGGGGCTGGAACATTAGGAAATAATAATCCACTCTTTATAGTAGACGGTGTGCCCACTTCAGGTAATATCAATATGTTTTCGGTCAACGATATTCAATCTATAGAGGTATTAAAAGATGGTGCTTCTGCTGCGATTTATGGTTCACGTGCATCGAATGGCCTCGTCATTGTCACTACTAAAAGAGGTAAATCTGGAAAACCTTTATTTTCATTGAATGTCTCTAATGGTATTCAGACACCTATTAGATTGCCCAAATTACTGAATTCTAGTGAATATTTGACTATCAGAAACGAAGCTATAAACAACGCAAACACACTTAGGAATCCAGCAAATCAGATCAAGCCTTATGATGTGTCTATACTAGATACACTTCCAGATGTAAATTGGTTAGATAGGGTATTTGCCAATGCGCCTATCCAACAATACGCTTTATCCGCTATGGTAGGTAATGATAATAGCAATGTGTATATTTCAGCTGATTATCAAAATCAAGATGGTATATTCAAAGGACAAAACTTTAAAAAATATCAAGTCAGAATCAATGGTGAGACAGGCAATAAATTTTTTAGAATAGGAAATAATCTTTCATTTGGTCATACAGATCGTAAAGTTATTGGTTCGTCAGGTGATGGATTTGGCCCAGGAAATGAATTGAGTGCTATCCGTTTTGCATTGATCGCTGCACCTGTTTTTGGTGGTGTGTATCCGGATGGAAGCGATATTAATGTTACTTCAGAATTGGGCGATCCTACATTATATGGTGATGGTAATGCCAATCCAGTCGTCCTCATCAATAGTACGGATTGGAATATCAATAGAAGTCGTGTATTCGGAAATGTATTTGCAGAAATCACACCAATCGAAGGTTTAAAATTAAGGACAACCCTAGGTGGAGACTTTACATTCGAAAAGGAAAAATTATTTAAAGAAAGATTATCAGCTGCTATTTACGAACCCACTTCACTCAACGAAGGACGTGTATTTAATCAGACATTGATATGGAATACGACCGCAAGCTACGACAAAGCATTTGGTAAACATAAATTATCAGGACTGTTAGGCACAGAAGCCATCACCAATCATACAGATTACATCGGTGCTTCTGCCAATAATTTCAGGAGAACAGATCCATTATTCCGCTATCTAAGTGCATCCGTTGCAGAAGATATTATGAATGTGGGCATTTCGGGAATTGCTACAGAATGGGCTTTGGTTTCTTATTTCGGATTGGTGGGTTATAATTATAATAACAAATACATCTTAAGTGGTGCGTTGAGAAATGATGGTTCTTCTAGGTTTGGCCCGGAGAATAGATGGGGAATTTTTCCATCCGTTTCAGGTGCATGGATTTTGTCAAATGAAGATTTCTTAAAAGACAACAACCTTATCTCTGAACTAAAAGTAAGGGCAAGTTGGGGCAAGTTGGGTAATCAGGAGATTGGTGTATATCCTTATAGTTCATTAGTGAGTACAGGAGATAGAGTGTATACGTTTGGCGATAATTTGGTCACAGGTTCTTCTATTCTTGAGACTGGAAACAGTGCCATCAAATGGGAGACAAGTACACAGTCAAATATCGGAATAGACGTTGGATTATGGAGAGATAAATTGACATTTACAGCAGATTTCTTTAGAAAAGTTTCGGATGATGTACTAGTGCGAGTGCCGATTCCACAGTCTGGTGGATCTACAAGAGCACCATTTGTAAATGCGGCATCCATCGAAAACAAAGGAATGGAGTTTGCCTTATCTTACCGTTCTGGCAACAAAGATTTTTCTTATTACCTGAGTCCAAATATCTCTATCGTAAGAAACGAAGTATTGTCTATTGCGGGTAGTGAACCAATCTTAGGAGGCTTTGGACTCTCTGATGGACCATTGACCAAAACAGAGCCAGGCAGACCAATCGGCTCATTTTTCTTATGGGAAATGGATGGTATTTTCCAAACCATGGAAGAAATAGAAGCGAGTCCTTTCCAAACCAAAGACACAAGACCTGGAGATGTGAAATTTGTGGATATCAATAACGATAACATTATCGATGATAAGGACAGAAGTCACGCTGGGAATCCTTTCCCAGAGTTCACCTATGGTATGCAAATGGGTGTCAATTACAAAAACTTTGACTTGTCTATGATGCTACAAGGTGTGCAAGGCAACGATGTATATTTTTTATATGGCAACTTTGCTTATGAGACCCAAAGCCGTGGATTTAATTCTTATGCAGATATCTTGGATAGATGGACACCTACCAATACAGATACCAATATTCCTAAAGTAAGTCTAGATGACAGGAATGGCAATAGACGTGCTTCTACTCGGTTTTTGTATGATGGTTCTTATATGAGAATAAGGAATATCTCTGTAGGGTACAATCTGAAAAGTGTTATCAAATGGAGTGGCATTTCTGATACGAGGGTATATTTTACCGTACAAAATGCATTTACATTCACAAAATATCCTGGTCTAGATCCTGAGATCCAAGCCAATGCCAATGATACAAGAGGTTTAGGTATTTCATCTGATCTAGCAGTGGGAATCGACTGGGGAACAGTGCCTGCTCCGAGAACATATGTAGCAGGATTTAAAATAGATTTTTAAAAGTCTTTTGAAGTACTTCCTTTTTAAGGTAGGATAGCTAAAATAAAATTGGTCAAACACTAAATCATTAGTATGAACTCCACATTAAAAACAGCCTTTTTCATTACAATGATGTCATTCATGTCATGCGAAGGTATTCTCGACAAAGATCCGATAGCCATTCTAGATGCTGGATCATATTTCCAAACAGAAGCAGATGCAGTCCAAGCCATCAATGCAGCTTACAATCCACTTTTATTCAACAATACCAATAATAATTTTTATTGGGCTATGGCTGTCATCACAGGTGACGAAGCTATTCCTGGTGGAGATGGTTCACGGCCCGGTATTGTAGAGATGGAGACATTTACCTACACACCACGTACAGAAGAATTGAATAGTTTTTGGAAGTTACAATACAAGGGAATCACGCAAGCGAATCTTGTATTGGACAATATCGACAATATTAATATGGACGAAACTGCTCAAAATCGTATAAAAGGGGAAGCTCTTTTTCTTCGCGCTTATTATTATTTTCAGCTAACACAAGTATTTGGTGATGTGCCTTTATACCTTAAAGTCACAGCACCAGATCAGCTGAAGATACCACGTACTGCCAAAGCACAGATTTACCAACAAATATTGGCAGATTGTGATGCGGCTGCTTTATTACTTCCTGCTACACAATCAGCCACAAATGTAGGTAGAGCGACATCAGGTGCAGCACTAGCTTTGGCAGCAAAAACAAGTTTGTATAGTAAAGATTATACCAAAACTTTGGCTTATGTGCAGCAAGTCAAAAGCCTTGGCGTGTACGCTCTTGTTGCTGATTACAATAGTCTCTTCCAAAAAACAACACAAAACAACAGCGAATCTGTTTGGGAAATCCAACATACCAATTTAGAACTTGGTGTAGGCAATTTCTTGAATCAATGGTGGGCATCCAAAAAGTTTTTGGGTTACGGATTTGCAGAGACAACGCCTGAATTTGTCCAATCTTTTGAAGCCAATGATCCACGTCTTAGATTTACAGTAGCTAGAAATAACGAACCATATTTTGGATTGATTTATAAAAATTCGTTTTCATCAACGTTCTTCAGTCCACGCAAATTTATCCAATCTGATGACGAACTATCACAAAAAGCAGATGGTGATATCAACTATCCAGCTATCAGATATGCAGAAGTCTTACTTTGGGAAGCTGAAGCATTGGTAGAGTTGGGTAGGGTACAAGAAGCATTGGTGCCACTGGAAGCTGTGCGTGCACGAGCTAGAGCACAAGCGACAGGTATGGATGTATTGCCAGCCATTGTTTCTACTGACCAAAACATGGTGCGTGATGCCATTCGTCAAGAAAGAAAAGTGGAACTTGGATATGAATTACATAGATTTTTTGACTTAGTAAGATGGGGTATTGCAGCTGATGTTCTAGAAGGATTTCAAGTAGGAAAACATGAGGTATTTCCTTTGCCACAGACAGAAATAGATTTAAACCCATCGCTTGACCAAAATGCAGGATATTGATGAACAGATATAGTAGATACATATTACTTTTAGTATGTTTATTGTTGGCAAAGTTTATCGATGCGCAGCAAGGACAAATATCGATTCCTAGGGTAGATTTAATGCCTGACCAACCATCTCCATTCAGTATGCGAGACTGGAAAAACGTAGCTATTCAGTACGATTCTTTTATTTATAACAAAGATAATTCTGGACAATATCTTCCATTGGTCAATTACACAAACAATGGCATCAATTATCCATCCCAAAAACAAATTCGACTCCACACTTATGTAGGTACCAATTCTCCGCAAAATTCGGAAGGCATCAATGTATTACAATCATTAGTTGGAGCTGCATTGGTAGGTCAAGATATCAGGAATATGTACGGTCTAGATCGTCTAGTGATGTCGCAAGACTTTTTTAACAAAAAAAATGGGGAAAACATTTATCTCAACAATGCATCTGCTAATAGTGGTGGCGATTGGTGGTACGATGTGATGCCCAATATGTACTTTTATCAGCTATATGATCTTTATCCAGGATTTAATGCAGAAGCAGATTTTCAATTTAATGCTGTGTCAGAAAAATTCCTAGAAGCGACTAAGAAGATGGGTGGTAATGCCACACCTTGGACAGCAGCAAATATGAATTATCGTGCTTGGAATTTCAAAACCATGGAAGGAAATCCCAATGGAGTGAAAGAGCCAGAAACGGCAGGAACTTTTGGTTGGTTGCTTTATCATGCTTACAAAACTACAGGAAATCCAGAATATCTCAAAGGTGCTGAATGGTCGTTAGAATACTTAAATGGATTAACTTCCAACCCATCTTATGAGCTTCAAATGCCTTATGGTGCCTATGTTGCTGCCAAGATGAATGCTGAAATAGGCACTAATTATGATATCAACAAAATGGTCAATTGGTGTTTTGATCGTGGTCCTTTGCGTGGATGGGGCACAATCGTGGGCAAATGGGGAAGCTTTGATGTGTCAGGCCTAGTAGGTGAAGCCAATGATAATGGCAATGATTATGCCTTTTTGATGAATGGAATGCAACAAGCAGCGGCTTTAGTTCCTATGGTAAGGTACGACAAAAGATTTGCCAAAGGAATAGGAAAATGGATGCTAAATCTTAGTAATGCATCTAGATTGATGTATCCAGGATTTTTGCCAGGTATGTTACAAGATGGCGCGTCATGGTCACAAACCAATGATCCTAAGGCACTTATATCACACGAAGCGATGAGAGAGAAGTACCAAGGATTGACACCTTTTGCAACAGGTGACGCTGTCGGTGGCGGTTGGGCTGCAACGAATTTGGCTATTTATGGCAGTTCTGCTGTAGGCTTTTTGGGTGCATTAATAGAGAAAACCAATGACCCGAGAATTTTGCAATTGGATTTGAATGCGACTGATTTTTACAATGATGAGTCTTATCCTAGTTATTTGTATTTTAATCCGTACGACATACCAAAAACCATTACGCTCAACCTAGCTGAAGGCGAACATGATATTTACGAATCCATTTCAGAATCTTTCATTCACGAAGAAGTATCAGGAGAAGTTTCCATCACGATAGCCCCAAAACAAGCCATTTTGGTCGTCGTAACGCCAACAAACGGAACGATTACTTATGAT